>CAZDYT010000106.1:0-9708 GCA_964509395.1 uncultured bacterium | reverse complement strand
ACCAGCCCGAAAGGAGGCCAGACCGATGGTGCGACGTGCGTGCGCGTGGATCGTGATGGGAGCCGTGGTCGTCGCCTTGGCGCTGCCCGTGCTAGCGCAGACCTCGCAGCCGGCCAGCCCGAAGGCCGCCAACCCGTGTGCCGCGAAGGCCATGAACCCGTGTGCAGCCAAGGCTATGAATCCTTGCGCTGCCAAGGCGGTCAATCCGTGTGCGGCGAAGATGGCCAAGACGAAGTCCGCGACCGGCACCGTGAAGATGGCCTCGGCGGACAGCCTCGTCCTCCTGGTCGGCAAGGCTAAGAAGGAGATGATGTTCGTCATCGATAAGGACACGAAGGTCACCAAGGGGGACAAGGCTGTCGAGGCCGCAGGCCTCGGCGACAAGACCTCGGTGACGGTGACGTACACCGAGGCCGAGGGCAAGATGGTCGCCAAGATGGTCAAGGTGAAGGCCGCGACGACCGCCGCCAAGCCCAAGACCTATTGATTTCGTCGCCGGGCCAGACGCCAGTGCCCGCGCTCCAACAGGCCGCCCCACGTCCGCGGGCGGACTGTTTCTTGGAGCCTCCCTCGAGGTGCGTAACTCGACATCGTCGCAGATGGAGGTGACGATCGGCGGCCCGCGGGGGCGATACCGTCGGGCCGCCTTGACATCATTCCGTCCTTCATCGATCATCGCGACGGGTACGACCTGGATGCGCGCGGCCGACCGGAGGCTCGGCGCGCCACTACGGCTGCAAAAGGCCTCCCGGGACGCCGGCACGAAGGAAAGGAGCCGAGGATGAAGAAATGGATGGTCTTGCTCGCGGCCCTCGTCACGGGCGCCGGTGGGCCGGCCGTCGCGGCGACGCCCAAGGACACGGTCGTCATGGCCAGGCAGATCGACGACATCATCTCACTCGATCCAGCCGAGTCATTCGAGTTCTCGGGCAGCGAGGTGATCGGCAACCTCTACGAGCGTCTGATCGGCTACGATCTCAAGAACGTCAGCCACCTGAAGGGTGAGCTCGCCGAGAGCTGGTCGGTCGGCGCCGACGGCAAGACGTACACCTTCAGGATGAAGAAGGGCGTCAGGTTCCACTCCGGCAATCCCGTGACCGCGCATGACGCCGCCTACTCGCTGCAGCGTGCGGTCAGCCTCAATAAGTCGCCCGGCTTCATCCTGACCCAGTTCGGCTTCACCAAGGAGAACCTCAGGGAGAGGATCCGCGCTCTCGACGACCAGACCCTCGTCATCGAGACTGCGGAGGCGGTGGCGCCGACCTTCTTCTACTATTGCCTGACCGCGGCGGTCGGCGGAATCGTGGATAGCAAGGTGGTCCAGAGCCACGAAAAGGCCGGCGACTTCGGGAACGAGTGGCTCAAGACCAACTCGGCCGGCTCAGGCCCGTTCAAGCTGGTGAGCTGGAAGGCCAAGGAGTCCTATACGCTCGAGCGCCACGATGGCTACCGGGGCGGGCCGGCCCTCCCCAGGCGGGTGGTCGTGCGCCACGTTCCCGAGCCGGCTTCCCAGCGGCTGCTCCTGGAGAAAGGGGACATCGACTACGCCCGCAACCTGACCAAGGATCAGCTCGACGCCCTCAAGGGCAATCCGAACATCGTCGTCCAGCAGGGCCCGAAGGGCTCCATTTTCTACCTCGGCCTCAACCAGAAGAATCCCAACCTGGCCAAGCCGGAGGTGCGCGAGGCGCTCAAGTATCTCGTCGATTACGCCGCGATCGAGGAGAACATCGTGCGCGGCCGGTTCTCCGTTCACCAGTCGTTCCTGCCCAGGGGGTTCCTCGGAGCGATCGAGGACAAGCCCTACAAGTTCGATCTCGAGCGGGCGAAGGCCTTGCTCGCCAAGGCCGGGCTTCCGAACGGCTTCAGCGTGACGATGGACGTCCGGAACAATTCCCCGTACACCGACATCGCCCAGGCGATCCAGGCGAACTGGGCGACGGCCGGGATCAAGCTCGAGCTGATCCCGGGCGACGGCAAGCAGACGCTGACCAAGTATCGGGCCCGTAACCACGACATCTACATCGGCCAGTGGGGACCGGACTACCAGGATCCGCACACGAACGCCGAGACCTTCGCCATGAACCCGGACAACTCGGACAACGCCAGATCGAAGACCCTGGCCTGGCGCAACAGCTGGGACATCCCGGAGATGACCAGGATGGTCCAGGCGGCGGTGCGCGAGACCGACGCGAAGAAGCGCGAGGCGATGTACCAGCAGATCCAGCGCGAGCACCAAAAGACGTCGCCCTTCGTGATCATGTTCCAGGAGACCGAGGTCGTCGCGCACACCAAGAACGTCGACGGGTTCATCGTCGGGCCGAGCTTCGACAACAACCTCTACCACGCCATCAAGAAAAACTGATCGGGTGCCGGGCGAGGCGGGTCGGACGGCCGCGTCGGGAGGGAGGCGTCGCCCGGTCCTGACGCGGCACGTCTGGCTGGCCGCGAAGCTGCTCGCCTCGGTCCTCCTCACCTTTCTCGGCCTGCTGCTCGTCACCTTCCTGATCGGCCGGGTCGTGCCGATCGATCCGGTGCTCACCGCCGTCGGCGACCGCGCGCCGGCCGAGGTGTACGAGCGAGTCCGCATCGAGCTGGGCCTCCACCTGCCTCTCTACGAGCAGTTCTGGTTGTACGTCAGGAAGGTGCTCGTGGGCGATTTCGGCCGGTCCGTTGTGACCTCGAACCCTGTGCTGGTCGACGTGAAGCGGATGTTCCCGGCGACGCTCGAGCTGGCCACCGTCGCGACCGTGATTGGAGTTGCACTCGGCATCCCAGTGGGGGTCATCGCCGCCGTCAACCGGGGCCGCTGGCCGGACCAGGTCATCCGCGTGTTCGGCTTGCTGGGCTACTCGGTGCCGGTGTTCTGGCTGGGCCTGATGGGGCTGCTGGTCTTCTACGCACGGCTCGGCTGGGTCGCTGGGCCCGGTCGCCTCGATGTCGCCTTCGACGACGTCGTCCAACCGGTGACCGGGGTGATCCTGCTCGACTCGGCGCTCGCCGGGGAGTGGGAGGTATTCGGCTCCGCACTGAGCCACGTCATCCTGCCGGCGGCAATCCTCGGGTACTTCTCCCTGGCCTACATCAGCCGCATGACGCGCAGCTTCATGCTGGCCGAGCTGCACCAGGAGTACGTCACGACGGCGCGGATCAAGGGCCTGTCCGAGCGGCGCGTGGTCTGGCGCCACGCCCTCGGCAACGTCCTGGTACCGCTCGTCACCGTGGTCGCGCTCTCCTACGCCAACCTGCTCGAGGGCTCGGTGCTGACCGAGACGGTTTTCGCCTGGCCGGGTCTCGGCCAGTACATCACGAGCTCACTGCTCAGCGCCGACATGAACGCCGTGCTCGGCGGCACCATCGTGGTCGGCTGCGTCTTCATCGGCCTCAATCTGCTCTCCGACCTGCTTTACCGCGTGGTCGACCCGAGGGCGCGATGAGCCTGGCGCCTCCGGGCGCTCGGAGTGTGCGCGCGTGGCTACTGGCCGACATGCCACGTTCGCGCGCTCAGGCGCGCCTCGGCCAGGCCTTCGTCGCCTGGCTGGCCTTCGTCCGTAATCCGCTGGCGGTCGCCGGGCTCGCCATCGTGCTGACCCTGATCGTCGTCGCCGTCCTCGCGCCGGTGCTGAGTCGTCAGTCGCCGATCGCCCAGCACCTCCCCAACCGACTCCAGGCGCCGAGCACCGCCCACTGGTTCGGCACCGACGAGCTGGGCCGTGACATCTACGCGCGTGTGCTGCACGGGGCCCGCATCACGCTCGTCATCGTCGGGATGGTCGCGGTGCTGGTCGCTCCGGTCGGCCTCCTGGTCGGCACGATCGCGGGCTACCTCGGCGGCTGGGTCGACACCGTGCTGATGCGGCTCACCGACGTCTCGCTCGCCTTCCCCCGGCTGATCCTGGCCCTGGCCTTCGTCTCGGCGCTGGGACCGGGCATCGAGAACGCGGTCATCGCGATCGCCTGCACCGCGTGGCCGCCCTACGCGCGCATCGCGAGGGCTGAGACGCTCACGATCCGCAACAGCGACTTCATCAGCGCCATTCGGCTCCAGGGGGCCGCACCGCTGCGGATCATCCTCGGCCACGTCGTTCCTCTGTGCATGGCGTCGGTGATCGTGCGCATCACCCTCGACATGGCGGGGATCATCCTGACCGCGGCGGGGCTCGGCTTTCTCGGCCTCGGCGCCCAACCACCCCTGCCGGAGTGGGGCGCGATGATCGCCACGGGACGGAAGTTCCTGCTGGATCAGTGGTGGGTCGCGACCACCCCGGGCATCGCCATCTTCGTCGTGAGTCTCGGTTTCAATCTGCTCGGGGACGGCTTGCGGGACGTGCTCGATCCGAAGAATCAGTGAGCCCGGACCGGCCGATGACCGTGAAGCCACTGCTCTCCGTCGAGGACCTCTGGGTCCGCTTTCCCGGTCGCACCACGACGGTCGAGGCCGTACGCGGCATCAGCTTCCACGTCGGCCGCGAGAAGCTCGGCATCGTCGGCGAGTCCGGGTCCGGCAAGTCGGTGACGGGACGCGCGATCCTGCGCCTGGTGCCGCCACCGGGGCGGGTGAGCGCGGGGCGGCTCGACTTCGACGGGATCGATCTGCTCGCGATCGACGAGGAAGCCATGCGCCGCATCCGCGGCCGGCGTATGTCGATGGTGCTGCAGGACCCGAAGTTCTCGCTGAACCCGGTGATGACCGTCGGTAGTCAGATCGCCGAGGCCTATCGAGCGCACGCCAAGGTGTCGCGGCGTGAGGCGCGCCACCGCGCCCTGGAGATGCTTGCAGCGGTGCGCATCCGAGACCCCGAGCGGGTCTACGATACCTACCCCCACGAGGTGTCGGGTGGCATGGGCCAGCGCATCATGATCGCCATGATGCTGATCCCAAGCCCGGACCTGTTGATCGCCGACGAGCCGACCTCCGCGCTCGACGTGACCGTGCAGCTGCAGGTCCTCGCCATCCTCGACGACCTCGTGACCCGGCGCGGCATGGGGTTGATCTTCATCAGCCACGATCTCAACCTGGTCGCCTCCTTCTGCGACCGGGTGCTGATCATGTACGCCGGCCGCATCCTCGAAAGCTGCCGGGCATCGACCTTGCACGAGGCCCGGCATCCCTATACCCGAGGCCTGCTGCAGTCCCTGCCACGGATCGATCAGCCGACGCCCGAGCTGGTGGTCCTCCAGCGTGAACCGGCCTGGATCGACGGCCCCGTGTCATGAGCGCGGCGTCCGGCTCCCGATATGATCCCCACATGATCGAGGTCGATCGGCTCGACGTCACGTTCGGCCACGGCCCCTCGGCGGTCCACGCCGTCCGCAGCGTGTCCTTCCAGGTTGGGGATGGCGCCGCGTTCGGCCTGGTCGGCGAGTCCGGCGCAGGCAAGTCGACCGTGCTGCGGGCCCTCTGCGGGCTGATCGGGACCTGGCAGGGTCGCGTCGCGGTCGCGGGGCTGGAACAGCGGCGCCGCCGTCAGCGCGGCTTCTACAAGCTCGTTCAGATGGTGTTCCAGGACCCCTACGGGTCGCTCCATCCGCGCCACACGGTCGATCGCATCCTGTCCGAGGCGATCGCGATCCACGGTCTCGGCGACGCCGATCGCCGGATCGAGCGAGTGCTCGCCGATGTCGGCCTGGGACCGGCGTTCCGCTTCCGCTACCCTCACCAGCTGTCGGGGGGCCAGCGTCAGCGCGTCGCCATCGCCCGGGCGCTCATCCTCGAGCCCCGGATCCTGCTCCTCGACGAGCCGACCTCGGCGCTGGATGTGTCTATTCAGGCCGAGATCCTGAACCTGCTGACGCGGCTGCGCAGCGAACGCCGACTGACCTTCGTGCTCGTCAGCCACAACCTGGCGGTGGTTGCCCACATGTGCGACCGGCTGGCGGTGATGAACGCCGGTCGGGTCGTCGAGGAGATGACGGTCGACCGGCTCCGCGCCGGGCGGGCGGCCCAACCCTACACCCAGCAGCTGCTCCAGGCGGGCCTCGGCTACGACCGCCGGGCGGCCGACGTGCTCGTGACATTCGATTGAGCCGGCGTTGACGGGTCCGACGACAGTGCACGCCATCGCCGTCCGGTCGCGGCGCCCATCAGGCGGCCCCTTGCCGGCGCAGCCGCAGCCTCCGGGCGTTGATGGCCACGATGACGGTGGACAGCGACATGAGCACCGCGCCGGCCGCCGGGGACAGGAGGATGCCGGCCCGCGCGAGCACCCCCGCCGCCAGTGGGATCGCCACCGTGTTGTAGCCCGTGGCCCACCAGAGGTTCTGCACCATCTTGCGGTACGTCGCCCGGGCCAGCTCGACGATGGCCGTCACGTCCCGCGGGTCCGAGCGCACCAGGATGATGTCCGCCGACTCGATCGCCACGTCGGTGCCCGCGCCGATGGCGATCCCGACGTCGGCCTGGGTCAGGGCCGGCGCGTCGTTCACCCCGTCGCCGGTCATCGCCACCGTCAGCCCGCGCGCCTGCACCGCCTTGACCTTGGCCGCCTTCTGGTCCGGCAGGACCTCCGCGAAGTACTCGTCGAGGGCGAGCTCCTGCGCCACCCACCGGGCGACGGCCTCCGCGTCCCCCGTCAGCATCATCGCCTTGATCCCCATCGCCCGGAGGCGGCGGAGCGCCTCCCGGGACTCGGGTCGGATGATGTCGGCCAACGCGATGGCGCCCTCCAGCCGGTCGTCCACCAGGACGTACACGACGGTCTTGCCCTGCGCGGCGA
This sequence comes from uncultured bacterium, assembly GCA_964509395.1. Taxonomy (GTDB): domain Bacteria; phylum Methylomirabilota; class Methylomirabilia; order Rokubacteriales; family DASRDR01; genus CAZDYT01. The sequence continues at coordinate 2,992 of CAZDYT010000106.1, read as the reverse complement.
CGTCGCGCACCTCGGGGTGGTCGGCACCCAGTCCCTGGGCCTTCAGGTAGCCGGGGCTGACGACCTTCACGCGCGCCCCATCGACCACGGCCTCCGCGCCCTTCCCGGGAATCGCCTTGAACTCGGTCGGGGCCGGAAAGGTCAACCCCCGGTCCTTGGCCCCGCGGACCACGCCGGCCGCGATCGGGTGCTCGGACTGGCTCTCCAGGCTCGCCGCCAGGGTCAGCAGGTCGGCCTCGCTCCGGGTCCCGAGGCTGATCACGTCGGTCACGCCGAACCGGCCCTCGGTGAGCGTGCCGGTCTTGTCGAAGACGACGGCGTCGAGGTTGCGTGCCCGCTCGAATGCCGAGCGATCGCGGATGAGGAGGCCGTTCCCCGCCGAGATGGCCGTGGAGACCGCCACCACCAGCGGCACGGCGAGCCCGAGCGCATGGGGGCACGCGATGACCATCACCGTGACCGTGCGCTCGAGGGCGAACGCGAAGCTCGCGCCCAGGGTCAGCCAGGTGCCGAGCGTCAGGGCGCCCACGCTCAGGGCGATCCCGGTCAGCCACAGTGCCGCCCGGTTCGCCAGATCCTGCGACCGGGAACGCGATTCCTGCGCCTGGCGGACCATCGCGATCACCTGCGAGAGATACGTCTCGTCGCCGGTCTTGGCCACCTCGACCGTGATCGCGGCTTCACCGTTCACCGCCCCGCCGATGACGGCCGCGCCCTCCCCCTTCTCCACGGGCTTGCTCTCGCCCGTCAGCATCGCCTCGTTGACGCTCGTCTGTCCCTGGACGATCACGCCGTCGGTGGGGATCTTCTCGCCCGGCTTGACGAGGACGCGATCGCCGTGCGTGAGCTCGGTGACGGGCACGTCCCGGGTCGAGCCGTCCGCGGCCACGAGGTGCGCCTCGGCCGGCATGAGACGGACGAGGCTCTCCAGCGCGGCCGACGCCCCCAGGACCGACTTCATCTCGATCCAGTGCCCGAGCAGCATGATGTCGATCAGGGTGGCCAGTTCCCAGAAGAACACCTCCCCGGGCAGGCCGAACACCACGAGGGCGCTGTAGCCATAGGCGACGCTGATCGCCAGGGCGATGAGCGTCATCATCCCCGGCTGGCGCTTCGCGAGCTCGCCGGCGAGCCCCTTGAGGAACGGCCAGCCGCCGTAGAAGAACACGACCGAGGCGAAGGCGAACTGCACGAAGCGGTCGCCCGGGAAGGCGAGCGCCGCCTCGAGGCCGGCCCAGCGCTGGAGCAGCGGCGCCAGTACCAGGACCGGCGCCGTGAGAATCAGGGACACCCAGAACCGCCGCCGGAAGTCCGCCACCATGTGGGCGTGATGCGTGCGGTGGTCGGGGCCCGGGCCGGCGCCGTGTCCGTGGCCCGGGTGTGCCGCGTGGGGCCCGTGCGGCTGCTGAGCCGGGCGTCCCGACCCATGGTCCCGATGCGCCGCCGCACCGTGCCCCTCGGGGCCAGCGCCCGTCGCGTGCGGGCCGGCTCCTCCGTGTGCTTCGTCGCTCTGCTTCTCGGTGGGCCCTGCCGTCTGATGCCGCTCGTCTGTCATCCTGCCCTCCCGCCTCCGGCTGCCGCCGCCCCCCGGGCAGCGCGATCTCGAGAAGCCAGCACGATACGCCCTCCCCGGGGCGACGGCCCGGAACGGGCCCGGCCGGACACGGTCGACAACCCGGCCAGGCCCGCGGGGACGCCCCGCTTACTTCTTCTCGGGCTGGGGAGCGCCCATCATCTCCGACATGTGTTTCTGCATCTCGGCCATGTGCTCCATCATCTGCGACATCCGCGCCGCCATGTGCCGGCGCATGTCCTGCCGCTCGGCCGGAGACCCCGTGGTGCCCATCATCCCCTGCATGCCTCCATGCATCGGGCCCATCATACCGGCCATCTGCTCCATGAGCTCGCCCATGCGCTTCATCTGCTCCGGAGACATCTGGCCGGCCTTCATCGTCTCGGCCATGTCCTGCATCATCCCCTGCATCTGCTGCAACATCCCCTGCATCTGCATCCGGGGACCGCTGCCGGGGCCCATCCCCCCGCGGATCCCCGGCCCCATGCCCTGCCCGGGCCCCATCTGCGCCAGACCGACCAGCGGCGTCAACGCGAAGGCCGCCGCCACGAGAACAATGACCGACCAACGAACCTTCATGACCATGCTCCTTTCGGTGCCGTGTGAGCTCACTGAGCGCTGGGCAGTGCCCAGGAGAAGGTGCGCTCGGCCACACCCCCTACGTCCCTGACGACGATCCGCACGCTGCCGGGCTGCGCCAGGGGGGGAAAGACCAGCACGGCCTGCCGGTGATGCCCGCCGCCTGCCGGCTGCTCCACGGCGACCGGTGCGATGTCGGCGCCGTCAGGCATCCGCATCGCGACCGCTGTGTCGAACGCGACGCTGTCGAGCGCTACCGAGTGCGTGTCCAGGGAAACCCTGACCTTGACCGGGACGCCGGCCGCCGCCGGCGCCATCAGCGTGACTGCCACCGTCACCGGGCCCTGGCGATCGAGCTTCGTCGGGCCCTCTTGGGCGGTCACCATTCTTCCGCTCCACACCGTGACCAACGAGAGCACGAGGGCGACGCCAAGAATCGAGCGCATCTCAGACTTCTCCTCATCCGGGTGTTTCGCGTCCGTCCCCGCCGTACTGCGGGCGGGGTCCCACCCCCGTCGGAAGATTCAGCTCTTGGGGGGTGGAACGCGTGGATCCAGCGCGGGGCGTTCGTAGGCGCTGGCGAGCGCGCGCACGGAGTAGCCCGTCAGCGCCAGCAGAATCGTGAGGAACAGCCCAATGGTGGGGGCGAGGAAGGACAGGCAGAGATCGGGCCCGGTCGCCTCGGCATCGAACAGGCAAAGCCCGGTCGCGACGATCAGCGCGCCCGCGGCCACTGCCAGCACCCGAGCAGGCGTCCCCAGTGACATCCCGAACCTCCGCCCGGTGAGAGAGCAAGAAGCCCGCCAGATCTGGGCAGCGCGTCGGCGTGGTCTAACTATC
>CAZDYT010000105.1:0-9762 GCA_964509395.1 uncultured bacterium | reverse complement strand
CTGACAGTGTCGCTCCTGTCGTCAAATTCTCTAGTCGCCTGGTTGCCGCTAATAGTCTACATGATGCTCGGCGACAAGGTCGAATCGGATCTTCCCTTTTACAACCGTCTGATCGTTGTCTTCCTCATAGCATTCCACCTCAACGCCATTATCAGTCCGATCACATTTGTGCTACGAACGAGTGCTGTCAGGCGAGCTCTTAGAAAAGTTTTGTTGGCAAACATATTGAGAGCTCCGGATCCGGCGTCGTCAAACATCGGCGGGGGCGCTCGAATCACCGCCATGAAGAACGTTGTTTCACAGCAGCGTCGTCAGGTGCGAGATCAGCGGCAGGTCGGCTGGCGGCATCGCCTCCTCCACGTGGCTCGCCCCCTCCAGGCCGGCCCGGGCCAGGGCCCGGCGCATCGCGTCGCCGCCAACGCGCACGAGACAGACGAAGACCGCGTCGGCCCGCTCCTCGCGCACCGCCGCGAAGAAGTCGGCCAGGGACTCCGGCGACTGCCAGAAGCCCGCCGCTCCGGTATAGACGAATACCAGGCGCTGGCGCCAGTCTCGGGAGAGCGCCGGCGGCAGCGTGGCGTCGGCGGCCGGCCGGAAGCGCTCGACGTCGACGCAGGTCGGGATCACGGCCGTCGCGGACCATCGCACGCCGGCCAGGGCGGTCACCTCCACGCGCGCCCGCTCGGTCAGCGTGACGACTCCCGACGCCCGGCGGAGGAGAAAACGCTCGGCGGCCTTGGCGAGCCGATAGGCCACCCCGGCGCGGTCCCAGCCGCCAGCCTCCGCCCGCTCGTCCACCCACAGGCCGCGCGTGTCGAAGAGCACCCGCGGGTAGCCCAGACAGAGCCAGCGGACGGCCGTAGCCAGGGCACACGGCACATAACTCCGCGCGTGGATGATCCTGATGCGCCGGGTCAGCACCAGCCAGGCGGCCAGGCCCATGCAGCCGAGCAGCCCCAGGACGGCGCGGACCGGGCGGTCCCGGCCGTGGAACCGAAAGGGCGTCCACTCGATGCCCGTCGCAGCCAGCGCGGCGCGCACGGCCGGGCTCGGCGCCGTCGCCTTCTCGAAGGTGAGCAGCCAGAAGGCATGGTCCGCGGCCAGCGCGCGCAGGTAGGCCAGGATCTGGGACTCGCCAAGGCCGTCGAGGATTCCGTCCCGCGACAGGTAGAGCACGCGCCGCTGCCCATCAGACGACACGGCGTACCTCGCGGCGCACGAGCCGGACACTCCGGAGGAGCCGGACACCGAAGGGGTTCAGCAGCAGGCCGGCCAGGGCCGCCGCCGCCTGCCACGCGCCGCCGTCGGCGATCTCCCGGCAAGCGGCCAGGTAGGCCGTCCCTGTGTCCAGCCGGCCGCAGGAGGCGGCGAACAGGGCCTCCCGGAACGTCCGACCGGCCCACACCCGGCGGATCCCCCGCAGGAACTCCGCCTCCCGGCCCTCCAGCCCGGGAACCCGGCCGCGCGCCCAGGCCACGGCGCGGCGGACGATCTCGGCGTTCTCGCGGTACCAGCGCCGCGCGTCCATCGTCAGCGACGTGCTCTCCGCGTGCGAGCGGTAGGAGACCAGCGGCGTGGCGATGTATGCCACGTCGCCGCGGAGAGCGAGCTTGAGCCACATCTCGAAGTCCGCGCACAGGAATTCCTCGGTGAACCGCTCCTCGCCGTAACATCGCCGGCGCGCGATGACGGTGGACATCACCACGTCGTGGCTCCGGGCCAGGTAGCGGAGGAAGGCGGTGGCGCTCGGCAGGATCGTGTCCCGCCGGTGGGCCCGGTAGATACGCAGCGGCCCCCCGTCGCCGTCGATGACCCGGGCCGCGCAGTGCACGAAGGCCACCTCGGGATGGGCCATCAGCACCTCGACGCCGCGGCGCAGGAAGTCGGGATCGTACACGTCGTCGTCGTGGCAGATCGCCACGAACTCCCCGCGAGCCAGCTCCAGGCAGCGGTTCCAGTTGCCCCGCGACCCGAGGTTGGTCGGGTTGCGGTGGTACCGGAGGCGGGGGTCACTAATGGACCCAACCAGCTCGGCGGTGCCGTCAGTGGATCCGTTGTCCACCACCAGCAGCTCGAAGTCCAGGTACGTCTGGGCCCGCAAGGTCGCCAGCGCCTGGGCGAGGTAGCTGACCCGGTTGTAGGTAGGCACGCAGACGCTCAGGAACGGGGCCGCCGTCACGGCGCACCCCCTCGCTCGGCCAGCCGCCGGTACCAGGCGATCGTCCGGTCCAGGCCCTCCCCGAGCGGCACCCGGGGCGCCCAGCCAAGCCGCGCCCGCGCCCGCGCCGAGTCGGTCGTCCAGCAGGGCGCCTCGCGGATCCGCCCTTCGTCGCCGATCGCCACCGGCACGTCCTTGCAGCCCATCCGGGCCAGGATCATGTCCACGACCTCGCGGATCCCCACCGCATCGAGCGAGCCCACGTTGACGGTCTCGCCGGGGGCGAGGCCACCCCGGGCGGCCCGCACCAGCCCGTCCACCGCATCGGAGACGTAGAGGAAGTCCCGGCGGTGGCCGGGGCTCCGCAGGGTGATCGGCTCCCTCCGCAGCGCGGTCACGATGACCGACGGGATGAGCCGCTGCGGCCGCTGGCCGGGCCCGTACGCGGCAGCCATGCGGACGACACGGACCGGGCAGGCGAACGTGGTCGCCCAGAGCCGGCAGAACGACTCGCCGGCGAGCTTGGAAACCGCGTAGGGGGAGGGCGGCTCCACGGCCTGGTCCTCCCGGAACGGGATCGGCCCCGCCCCGTAGACCTCGGTGGTGCTCGCGTACACGACGGCGCCCGCCGGCCCCGCCTGGAGGGCATCCAGCAGGTTCACGGTGGCGACGACGTTCTCCTGGACGCAGAGCTGCGCCATCGCCGCGGTGCGCTCGAGATCCACGCGGCCGGCCAGGTGGTAGACCTCCTCGGGGGCGATGGTATCGATGATCGCGCCGAGCCTGCCGCGGTCGAGGAGCTCGACCGGGTGGACCCGGGCGACGACGCCGAGCAGGTCGGGCAGCTTCCAGGGTCGCGCCGGGTTGGGCCGGGACAGGATGTGGACCTCGTCCCCCTCCTCGGCCAGCCGCCGCGCGAGGTGGGCGCCGATGAAGCCCTCCCCGCCGGTGATGGCCACCCGCCGCCCGCTCATCGCCCCCGCACCTCGCGGTACACGGCCTCGTAGGCACGCGCGGTCGCCTCGTAGGAGAAGCGACCGCGCACCGACTCGCGCCCGGCTGCCCCCAGCCGCGCCCGCAGGTCGGGCGACTCGATCAGCCCGATGAGAGCGTCGGCCAGCGCCGGGGGGTCGCCCACCGGAACCAGGCGGCCGTTGACCCCGTCCACGATGATCTCGCGGGCGATCCCCCGGGGGGTGCAGACCACCGGGATGCCGCGCGCCATCGCCTCCACCACCACGAAGCCGAACGCCTCCTCGATCACCGGGTGGACCAGGATGTCCAGCTTGCGGTAGACCTGCGCCATGTCCCGCTGGAACCCGGCGAACTCGATGGCCTTGTCGATCCCGAGCTCGGCGGCCAGCGCCCGTAGCTCGGGCTCCAGCCACCCGGCGCCGACGACGTGGAGCCGCGCCTGCGGGCAGGCGTCGAGCACTCGCCGGAAGGCCAACAGGAGCGAGCGGTGGTCCTTGACCGGATGGAGGCGCGCCGCGATGCCGAGCTGACAGCCGGCCATCTCCCCGTGCCCGTCGCGGGGGTGCTCGGCGAGGTTGGCCGGAGACTCGAAGGCAGGATGGATGACCCGCACTCGCGCCGCCGGCACGCCCTCGTCCCGGACCAGGACGTCGCGCGTGTACTCGGAGATGGCGATGACCACGTGAGCCAGGCAGGCCACCCGGCCGTCGATCCAGGCATGGACCGGGCGCCCCAGCACCTCGTGCAGGTCCGAGTACCAGCGGGTCATCACGCGCCCCGGCGTCCGAGCCAGCAGGCCCGCCAGCATCCCGACGGCGCTCGGATCGAACAGGTGGGTGTGAATCACGTCGATGCGCTCGCGTCGCAAAAGCCGCGCCAGGCGGAGCACTGCCAGGGGGTACCGAAGGCGCCCGCCGGAGCCCAGGGCGTAGCCGCGCACGCCCAGGGGAGCGAGCGCAGCCTGGAGCGGCCCCGGCCCGTCCAGGGTGCACACGTGGAGCTCGAAGGCCGAGCGGTCGTGGTGCTCGGCGAGGCCGCGGAAGAAGTCGACGACCTGGATGGAGGAGATGAAGTGCAGGATCCGGATCACCGGGCCTCCCCGTCCGCGGGCAGCGGCAGGAGCCGGCGGAGCCCCGGCAGGTCCATCGACGCCAGGATTCGCCGGTCGGCGGCCGAGCCGAGCCGCTGCCGCCGGGCCACGATGACGAGCAGGCCCGCGGCGAGCAGGGCTCCGGCGAGCGCGCCCCGACTCCCCCACCAGGCGGCGCCGAGCGTCACGAGCCCGAGCGGCCCGAGCATGAGCACCACCGGGGCGAGCACCGTCGGGTACTCGCGCCGGGCCCAGGCGGCCACCAGCAGCGCGCTGGTGGCCTGGGCCAGCACCGTGGCCCAGGCCGCGCCCGACAGCCCCCCCAACGGGATCAGGACGAGGTCGCCGGCCACGTTGACGGCCGCGGCGGCCAGGCTCGCGCCCAGGATGCGGAGGCTCCGCTCGCGCAGGTTGAGGATCGGGATGTACGCGATGAACACGCAGTACCAGCCCACCGCGAACAGGAGCACCACGAGCACCCGCGCCGACTCGGCGAAGGCCGGGCCGAACACGCTCGTGACGACGGCGGGCGCGAGCAGCACCCCCAGCGAGAGCAGGGCGCTCATGGCGAACACGGCGTGGGGCACGGCGCGGTCGAGGTAGAGCTGGACGGAGGTGCCGCGGTCCCTCACGTAGGCCCCCACCAGCAGCGGCACCACGGCCGGGAACGACATCGTCGGCACCTGCTGCACGGCGCCCATGAGCTGGTAGGCGAGGGCGTACTGCCCCACCGCCTCGGCGCCGAGGAAGTGGCGGATCACCGCCACGTCGAGCCAGTTCGAGCTGAAGTAGCTTCCCAGCACGCCGATCAGCATGGGCCAGGAGAAGAGGAGGACACGGCGCACGGTGCCCCGCGAGGTCTCCACCGGCAGGAGGTCGCGGCGATCGAGCAGCACCGCGCCGGCGACGGCGAGGCCGAGGCCGGCCGCCACGTAGGCGGCCAGGACACCCTCGACGCTCAGGGCGCCCCGGAGGTGGCCGAGCAGCACCACCGCCAGGACGATGCCCCGCTCCCCGGCCTGGAGCAGCGACCAGGCTCCGGCCCGCGCCCGAGCGTGGTAGACGGCCTGGAGCGTGTGGTCGACGAAGAGCGTCAGGAAGTAGAGCGTGAGCGCCGGGAACCCGATCGTCTCCACCCCGTGGAAGGCCTGCACCTCGCCCCGGAAGGCCCAGCCCAGGGCCACGAACAGCAGGACCGTCGGCGCCGCCAGCAGCATCCGCCCCCACAGCACCCGGCGGAGGGTGCCGGCCACCGCCAGCTCCTCGGCCCCGTACCGCAGCAGGCCCGCGTAGGTCCAGAAGCCGGCGAACAGGACCGCCGTCTGCCCCACGGCGATCACGAGCGTCAGCCGGCCGAACCCCCCGACCCCCAGGCCCCGCGTCAGGACCACGCTGACGAGGAAGGACAGCGTGAGGAACACGTAGTTCCCGGCCACCGACGCCAGGTAGGTGGCGAAGGACTGGCGGGCCGTCACTCGCACGCCGGACGGGGTCCCGGGCCGGCTCACCGAATCAGTCCCTCCTGGCCACCGCGGTGTAGTTGGAGGTGAAGTAGGGATCGCAGTAGAGCGCGTCGAGCAGGAGGCCGGCGACATTCACCACGAGGACCACGGCGAGGATGACCGGGGTGAGCGCCACCTTGAGCAGACCCATCACGACCCTCACCCAGTACCGATCCCGGAACTCGAAGAAGTGCTGGAACAGGTAGATGTTGATCATGAGGCCGACGTAAGCCCCGAACGAGCCGTTGGGGCGGAGGCTCTCCATCGTGAAGCCCGTCCGCTCCACGAGGTGGCGCAGGCCGTACTCCGTGTAGCGGTAGTAGTCGTAGGGCACCCCGTGCATCGGGTACGACTGGGGCACGGTGACGATCAGCTGGCCGCCCGGTCGGAGGACCCGGCGCGCCTCGGCCAGGATGCGGCAGGGATCGGGAGTGTGCTCAAGGAGCTGGAAGGCCACCACCGTGTCCACCGACGCGTCGCGGAACGGAAGCGCTCCGCCGTCGGCATAGACGTCGGCCGCCGGTCGCTCGTCCGCCATGCCGCCGCTGAAGTGCGGCAGGTCCACGCCGATGTAGCGCGACGGCGAGAGGAACCGGCGGAACGGCTTCTGGCCGCACCCGATGTCGACCAGCAGGCCGCGCGCGGTGGCCGCCACCTCCCGCAGGTTCCGGTTGAAGTAGTGGCGGCCCAGGAAGTGGGGGTCGAGCAGCGAGGTGTCTGGGAACGGCCCCACGATCCGCCAGATGGCGCCGTTGTAGCCGCGCCACAGGCGGTTGACGACGCCCCGGGCCCTCGCCCGTGGCACCGGGGCTTCGGCCACCGTCACCGACGCTCCCCGTTCGCCCGCGCCGTTCCCGCCCCGCCGTCGTCGAACCCGAACCGCTCATCCACCACGTAGAGCGGCCGCCCCTTCACCTCCTGGTAGATGCGCCCGATGTACTCGCCGATCACGCCAACCTGCCGGAAGCCCACCCAGCTGCGCAGCCCCCGCACGAAGCGGTCGCTCTCTCGTAGGCCGTTGATGAGATCGACGACGCGCCGGCTCATCGCCGAGAAGTCGCCGGCATCCAGCGGCATCTTGCCATCCGACAGCCGCGTCACGCGGATGATTCCCCCCTTGACCGACTCCTCCCAATCGGGCTATTTTCCCTGCTGGCTGCCCCTCACGGCCGAGCCATGGCTTCCTCGACGAAGTGAAAGCACCGGACGCGGTCGCCTGCCTTGGGTAGGGTCTGTACCCCAAATGCCCGGGCTGGATCGGCCTGTCACCTGTCGTCTGCGTCGTACCTCATTCGTGGCCAACTGCGCCACGGAGCCCCACCGCCCGGCCGAGGTCGTTTGAGGCCCGAATGAGAACCCGTACTCGCCTAAACTGGGCCCACCACCATGGATAAGAAAACCATATCGGTCTGCATCCCGGTCTACAACGAAGCGGAGAACCTACCGAGGGCGGTCGAAGCAGTGGAAGCCCTATTCCGAGAGGACCTAAAGGACTACGCACTGGAGCTGATCGTCACCGACAATGCCTCGACAGACGATACTTGGCGAATCGTGCATTTTCTCGCACAGTCACGCCCCCACATGCACGGCTATCGGCTTTCGCGGAACTTCGGCTACCAAAACTCGGTCTTCGCGGGGCTGAGCCTAGCCCACGGCGATGCGGTAGTCGAGCTCGACGCGGACCTCGAGGACCCTCCGCACGTGATCGCACGGTTCGTCGAGAGATGGCGGGAAGGTTACGATGTCGTTTACGGGGTAAGGGTAACGCGCCACACCCCGCGGCTTCTGCGGCTCCTGTTCGCTGGGTTCTATCGCGTCCTGAGCCGCATCTCGGAGTTCCCGATCCCGGAAGACACTGGCGATTTCCGTCTACTCGACCGCAAGGTCGTCGACGTCTTGAAGAGCCTGCCAGAACGGAACTTGTATCTCAGGGGCCTAGTATCCTTCGTGGGATTCAAGCAGGCCGCCGTCTCCTATGACCGGCAGCCGAGACTTTCCGGCCGCAGTAAGTTCCGCCTGATGCAGTACGTGGTTTTGGCGATCGACGCAATCACGGCGTTTTCGAAGACCCCGCTGCGGCTAGTCGGTATGTTAGGGGCCCTGCTCTTCGTGGCCTCGATGCTCCTGGCTATCTACTACGCCGTTCGACGGATCGTTGCCGGTACTGTCGTCCCGGGCTTCACCACCCTGGTGATCCTGATGCTCCTCTTGCACAGCGTCACGTTCATCTTCCTGGGGATTCTCGGTGAGTACCTCAGCCGCATCTTCGACGACTCGAAAAAGCGGCCGCGTGTGGTGATCGCGGAGGCGACGGAATCCAAGGATTTTCTCAAGGTGCTTTAGCCGGCGATACTACGCCTCGCAGAAACTCGATCACGCCCAAGATCGGTTCCCGGAAGGCTGGCAACAGCCAGGCTTCCGAGCGCGGGAAGACGCGGTCCCGGTTCTCCCCGAGAGCTTCGGGAGTCTCTCCCACCCTGAGCAGATCCTCCTTCCCAAAGGCCCGGAAGATCCCACAAGCCAAGTCTACTAGCCGCACCGGTTGACCGGAGTGGATTTCGAGCAGCGGGCCGAAGCACCACTCGCGGCTCAGGATCGCAACGAGCGCGCGGGCGATATCGTCCACGTGGTGGTACTCGCGGAGCTGATCCCCGTGGGACATCCGAAAAAGCGAGTTTTCCTCGAGCGCCTTCGCAATCTGTCCAAGGAACATGTGCGGTTTCGGTGGTCCACCGTACAGCGTATGCAGCCGAAGGTGTAGAAGGCGCCCCGCCGCTCCCGGACGCGCCGCGGCTTCCGCGATCCAGTGACCGAGCTCCAACTTCGAGCGTAGGTACGGGTTGTGAGCACAGGCCTCCGGAAAGTGCTCCAGAACGGTACCTAATGTGAGATAGCGGAAATCGCCCTGCCTAAGTGTCGCCTCAATCACGCGCTGCGGGAACTCCACGTTCGAGAAGAAGATCTCGTCCTGCGGCAACCCTGGGTCCGTTACCCCGTTCGCGAATATCACGTCACAGGGGACCCCCCGAACGAGGGGCTCTGCAAGACGCTCACGCAAATCGCACGCACGGAGAAGCCGGCGGTCTCCGATGGACGACCAGGGTAGCGCAGCCCACCCGACGACGCGCGGGTCATGGGAAAGCTCCCGCCGCAGGGCGGATCCGATTTGACCTGACGCCCCAAACAAGAGGACCGGCCGCCGCGTCCAGCGGTCGCTCATAACCCATCGCCCCAGGGATGTCTCTTCATGAGCCAGCGCCAGGCCTGCGACGGTAACGATCCCTCTTCAGAGATCCAAATGCGCGCGCCTCGGCTGAACTCAGCTCAGCGCGCCATGGCAAACCACGGGCCACCTCTCCTGCGGGGCCGATCGTGGGAGCCCAAGACACCTCTAGTCACTGGCATCTTTCCGACCACCTGTCGGGAACCGTCCAGCAGAACACCTGCGGAGACTCCTCGTCCACCGACGACGCTCGAACAGGCGCATGGTAGTGGTGGCCCCGGCCGCCCGTCGAGGCCGCCCAGCAACGGCCGCCGGGCGGCGATAGAACCCCCCCTCGCTGTACACCGGCACGACCACAGAGTAGCGGGGCGCCGTCATGAGGTGCGCCACCTCTGGAGGGCCAGAATCTGGAAGCGGCCGTCCGCGTAGACCTCCCGCGTCGCCCCGGCAACGCCCTCTCTGATGCGGGGACGCTCGTCGGCGCTCACCAAGAGGTAGTCGAGGCGGTACCGCCGGGGAATCGGCGACGGCTCTCCACCGGCGGCGAACTGTCGGTAGCGCTCGCCGATCTGGACCAGGTGCTCGCGGATCATCCGGTCGTCGCCCCGATGGTAGCCGGGCAGCGCGTGCATGCCGAAGAACAGGGTGCCGCCGCCGTGCTGCAGAACCCGCTGCAGCCCGGCCTCGTCGAAGCCGAAGATCCACATGGCGACTAAGTACCGGTCGTCGACTTCGCGCTGGGGAACGAGCGAGACGTTGAAGAACGGCTCGGAGACATAGGCGTAGCGCTGCCCATAGACGGTGATCAGCTCGC
>CAZDYT010000104.1:0-9767 GCA_964509395.1 uncultured bacterium | reverse complement strand
GGGAGCGAGCACCGTGGGGCTGGTCGCCGCGGCAGGCCCCGCGGACCGGCCGCTCGAGGCGCCAGATTATTCGTCGGTCGGGGCTAATAGCCGCGCTCGCGGTCCACGACCTCCCGCAGCAGCTCGCCGTCGAGGAAGCGCCGGAGGTTCTCCACGAACAGCTCCGCGACCAGCTCGTCGCGCCGCGGGTGGAGCCCGCCGATGTGCGGCAGCACGGTGATGCCCTCGGTCGTCCAGAACGGATGCTCCGGTGGCAGCGGTTCCGTCGTGAAGACGTCGAGGACGGCGCCGGCGATGACGCGGGCGCGCACGGCCTCGACCAGGTCGGCGTCCACCACCAGCTCGCCCCGAGCGAAATTCAGGAGGTGCGCCGTCGGACGCATGGCGCGGAGCCGCCCGGCATTCATGAACCCGCGGGTCGCGGGCGTCACCGGCAGAAGCAGGAGCACGAAGTCCGAGCGGCCCAGCACCTCGGCGGTCCCCTCGGGCGGAAACACGCGAACCACGTGAGGCACGGGTGCCGGCGTCCGCTTCGTCCCGATCACCCCGAGCTCGAGGGCCGCCGCCTTGCGGGCGACCTCGCGCCCGATGGCGCCGAGCCCCAGGATCCCCAGGGTCTTGCCGGCGAGCGGTTCGGAGACCCGGCGCGTCCAGCGCCGCTCGCGCTGGTCGAAGGCGGCGGCCGCATAGGGCTTGGTGAGGTGGAAGAGGGCGGCGAGGATGTTTTCCGGCATCTGGATCCGGTGCGAGCCGCGCGCGCACGTGAGGACCACCGAGGGCGCGAGGTCGGGGCGGGCGATCCAGCCCTCGACGCCCGCGGTGAGCGCTTGGATCCACCGGAGGCGCGGCGCCTCGGCCAGGAGGCCCCCCGGCACCCGCCAGGCGAGCAACGCCTCACAGCACGCCAAGAGCTCGGGCGCGGGCCGCTCCCCGGCACGCAGCGCATGGAGCTCCACGCGCCCGGCCAGGCCGGCACGCTCGACGGCCACGCGGTAGACCTGGGCCTCGTCGAGCCACAGGAGAACGGTGGGCGGAGTCACGCGCGATCAAGATACACCATGCGCGCGAGCCTGGCACCCGGCCCGGACGGCGCCACGGCCCCGGCCGAAGCGTCGCCGGGTCACTCGACCGTGGCGATCATGCCGCGTGATGGTATCATGTCCGCCGACGGAGCGGCCGCGGCCCTTGACGCACCGCCGGAGAGGATGCGATAACAGCCCCACATCGATGGGTACCCTCACCCTGGAGCCCGACTGATGGGAGCGAACCGCGCCCTGGTCACGGTGACCCACATCTATCCCCGCGAGGCGCCCTACCTCCGCCGCCTCGAGGCGGCCGGCCTGGAGGTCGTGCGGAAGATCGGCCGGCACGGCGGTAAGCTCTCCGAAGACGAGCTGATCGAGTCGCTCCCCGGCGTGTTCGCGACGCTCGCGAGCAGCGAGCCCTACACGGAGCGCGTCTTCCGGAGCGCCCCGGACCTCCGGATCGTCTCGCGCTGGGGTGTTGGCTTCGACGCCATCGACCTGGAGGCCGCGACGCGCCACGGCGTCGTCGTGTGCACGGCCGCCGGGGCCAACCACGAGGCCGTGGCCGACTACGCGCTGGCGCTCATGTGCGCGCTCCAGCGGGGGCTCTTCCAGAATCACCGCCTGATCACCGGCGGACAGTGGCGCACCGAGTTCCGGCCCGGGCTCTGGCGGGCGACGGTCGGCATCGTGGGGCTCGGGCGGATCGGCCAGGCGGTGGCGCGGCGCTGTCGCGGATTCGAGATGCGGATCCTCGCGTACGAGCCTGCGCCGAACCTGGCGTTCGTGCGCGAGCACGGCATCGAGCTCGTCTCGCTCGACGAGCTCCTGCGGCAGGCCGATCTCGTCACGCTGCACTGCCCCGCGACGGCCGAGGCGCGGCACCTGATCAACCGTGAGCGGCTCGCCCTCATGAAGCCGACCGCGCACCTGATCAACACGGCGCGGGGGACGCTGGTGGACGAGGCGGCGCTGTACGAGGCGCTCAGGAGCGGCCGGCCGGCCGGCGCCGCGCTCGACGTGTTCGAGCGGGAACCGCTCACCAGCTCGCCGCTCTTCGGACTCGACAACGTGATCCTGAGTCCCCACCTCGCCGGCGTGGACGTCACGTCCGAGGCGGCGATGGCCAACCGCGCCATCGACGCGATCCTCGCGGTCCGGCGTGGCGAGGCGCCCGCCGGTGAGTGCTTGGTGAACCCGGCGGTGCTCGCGGTCCGCTGAGCCGCCCCGAACCCCGACCCAAGGAGAGATGCCAATGGCCGCCACGTCCAAGAGCTTCGACGGCCTGCCCGCCGAGAAGTGGGTCGAGCTCTACACGATCATGGTGCGGATCCGCCAGTTCGAGGAACGGATCATGCCGCTCCTCAAGGAGGGGAAGATCAAGGGCACTGCGCACCCGTCCGTCGGGCAGGAGGCGGTCGCGGCGGGCGTCTGCGGGGTTCTGGAGCCGACGGACTACATCGTGTCGAACCACCGCGGCCACGGCCACTGCATCGCCAAGGGGATGCGCACGGCGGAGATGATGGCCGAGCTGTACGCGAAGCAGACGGGCTCCAACAAGGGGAAAGGTGGCTCGATGCACATCGCCGACCTCGACCAGTACATCATCGGATGTACCGGGATCGTCGGCAGCGGCGCCCCGATCGCCGGCGGCGCGGCGCTGGCCGCCAAGATGCGGAAGTCGGGCCAGGCGGTGGTCTGCTTCTTCGGCGACGGCGGGATCAACCAGGGCGTCGTGTTCGAGGCGATGAACATGGCCGCCATCTGGCGGCTCCCGGTGCTCTTCGTTTGCGAAAACAACCTGTACGCGCTCTCAACGCCCGCGGAGAAGATGACGGCGCTCAAGCAGCTCGCGGACCGGGCGCTGGGCTTCGGCTTCCCGGGCCTCCAGATCGCGGGGAACGACCTCCGCGCCGTGGTCCGGGCGACGCGGGAGGCCCTGGAGCGGGCCCGCTCGGGCCAGGGGCCGACGCTCCTCGAGTGCAAGACGTACCGCTGGTACGGGCACTCGGCCATGCGGCCCGACACGCGGGCCTACCGCGCACGCGAGGAGGAGCTGGAGTGGCGCGAGCGCGACCCGATCGCGCTGGCGGAGCGGGAGCTGACCAAGGCGGGCGTCCTCACGGCGGAGCACGTCGCACAGATCCAGCGCGAGATCGCCAAGGAGATCGAGGACGCGGTCGAGTTCGCCGAACGCTCGCCCGAGCCGGATTTGCGGGAGATGTTCACCGACGTGTACGCGCCGTTTTAACAGGACGAAGAGGACGACTGCATGCACACCCTGACGATCTCCGAGGCGATCTGCGAAGCGCTTCGAGAAGAGATGGAGCGCGATCCGCGCGTGTTCCTCATGGGAGAGGACGTCGGCGCGATCGGCGGGATCTTCGCGACGAGCCGCGGCCTGCTCGAGAAGTTCGGCCCGGAGCGCGTCCGCGACACGCCGATCTCCGAGGCCTCCATCGTCGGCTACGCCATCGGCGCCGCCGTGGCCGGGATGCGGCCTGTCGTCGAGTGCGGCGGCTTCGTGGACTTCCTCTCGCTCACCATGGACCAGCTCGTCAACCAGGCCGCCAAGCTCCGCTACATGTTCGGCGGCAAGGGCACGGTGCCCATCGTCGTGCGCGCCGCGCAAGGCTCAGGCGTCAAGCTTGCCGCGCAGCACTCCCAGAGCCTCGAGGCCTGGTTCGCGCACGTCCCGGGCCTCATCGTGGTCTGCCCCTCCACCCCGGCCGACGCGAAGGGCCTCCTGCTCGCGTCGATCCGGAACCCGAACCCCGTGATCTCGCTCGAGCACAAGATGCTCTACTTCGTGAAGGGCGACGTGCCCGATGGGGAAGCGCTGGAAAAGCTCGGGGTGGCCGCCCGGCGTCGCGAGGGAACGGACGTGACGGTGGTCTCCTACAGCCTCATGGCGCACCGGTGCCTCGAGGCCGCCGACCTCCTCGCGCAGCGTGGGATCTCGTGCGAGGTCATCGACCTCCGCACGATTCGCCCATGGGACCGGGAGGCCATTCTCGCCTCCGTGCGGAAGACGCACCGGCTCGTGGTCGTCCACGAGGCGGTGAAGAGCTTCGGGGTGGGGGCCGAGATCGCGGCGACGGTGACGGAGGAATGCTTCGACGATCTGGATGCGCCCGCGGTCCGCGTCGCGGCCCACGACATCCCCATGCCGTTCAACGAGAGTCTCGAGCGCGAGACCGTGCCGACGGTCGAGCGGATCGTGGAGGCCGTCAAGCAGCTCGCGTGACGCGACGAAGCGCCGGGACAGGGCGCCGCGGATGGCGCGGCTAACGGGGCGCCCCAGGGCGCCCGACTACGGGATCAGCAGGACTTTTCCGGTCGTCTTGCGCCCCTCGAGCTGCCGGTGGGCCTCCGCCGCCTCGGCCAGCGGGAAGGTGGCGCCGATCCGCAGCTTGAGCTGACCCTTCTGAATCCAGCCGAGCACGTCACCGGCGCGCGCCAAAAGCTCTTCGCGCGTCGCGATGTGGTGGTTCAGGTTCGGCCGCTGGAGGAAGAGCGACCCCTTCACGTTCAGGATCTGGGCGTCGATCGGCCCGACGGGGCCGCTCGACTGGCCGTAGAGGATCAGGTAGCCCCGCGGCGCCAGGCAGTTCAGGCTCTTCTCGAAGGTGTCCCTGCCGACGGAGTCGTAGACGACCTGGAGACCCCTGCCGCTGGTGAGGCGCTTGACCTCGGCCTCGAAGTCCTGCTTCGTGTAGATGATGACCTCGTCGGCCCCCGCTCCGCGCGCGAGCTTCGCCTTCTCCTCCGTCGACACCGTCCCGATGACGCGCGCCCCCGCGCGCTTGGCCATCTGGCAGAGGAGGAGGCCGACCCCGCCCGCCGCCGCGTGGACGAGGCAGGCGTCCCCGGGCTTGAGCGGATACGAGGACTGGACGAGATAATGCGCCGTCATGCCCTGCAGCATCGCGGCGGCGCCTGTTCGGGCGTGGAGGCCCGACGGCAGCGCGACCAGCCGGTCAGCCGGGATGACGTTGTGGGTCGCGTAGGAGCCCGGCACGCCCGTCCAGGCCACGCGATCGCCGACCTTGACGGTCGCGACGCCGGACGCCACCTCCGCCACGACGCCGGCTCCCTCGAGCCCCAGGGGCACCGGGAGTGCACCCTTGTACAGGCCGGACCGCTGATAGATGTCGATGAAGTTCACGCCCGCGGCCTCGATCCGGACGAGCGCCTGCCCGGGGCCGGGCTTCGGGGTGGGCAGCTCGTCGAGCTTCATCGTCTCGGGGCCGCCGTACTGCGGAACGCGGATGGCTCGCATCGCTCAGATTCCTCCCGATTGAACCCGGACTTATTTCCGCTTTTGGGTCGTTCGGGCGCGTCTCCGGCGTCGCCTGGGCGCGCGCCGCCTCCGGACCGGCGAGGCTTTGGCCATTCCCGCCAGCAGGCGTTTGACGTCCCGGCGCCCCAACCTCCGGATCGCCACCAGTCGCTTTCGGTTCTCGTCGGATGGCACCGACCGTCCGCGCTCCCACTGCACGACCGCGCCCGTGCTGACGCCCACCACCTTGGCCAGCGCCGTCTGGCTCACCCCGAGGCGCGCCCGAAGCTTCTGAATGAGCCGCGGCGAGAGCCGCGCGACTTTCAACTCCGCATCGGAAACCTCGGGCCTCCACGGCGTCGTCTGAGCCACGCGCTGCCATTGCGCCGCGACGGCGCGGAGCGCCACCACGTTCTGGCGTAGCTCCGCGACGGCGCGCCGGAGTCGCCGGAGGTCCCGCCGAAAGGGCGTCGCCACGGCCCGAACCTGCCGACGCGCGCCGCGGAGGATCGCGTCCTTGATCGCCGCTTCAATCTTCGCCACAGGGCTCTCCTCTTCGTCTACGAGATCCTATCCCGATGTCCAGCCGAACAGGGAACCGCCCAGCCCCAGGTGAACGCGACCCGTCAGGGCGGCGTGCTCGCGGAGCGGTGGATCGCGCACGGCGAGGGAGGCAGACGAGCCAAGGCGCCCACTGCGTCATCCCCCGGACACGCCGAAACGAGACGCTAGCAGAGCGGACGCTGGATTGTCAACCGGCGCCTGCTTAGAATACGCAGGCCGAGCGCGTCCCGGCCGAGATGGCCGACGGCCGATCCGAGCGGCTTGGCGTCGCCAAGAGGGCCGTCGGAGGGAGACGGAGCCCCCTCCGAGCACTCAGATGTCGAGCCGCATGCACACGGCGGACTGCGGGCAGCAGCTCTGGAACTCTTGCGATGCCCGAACGGCAGGGTCGGCCTCGCCGCGGGGAATCCGCTTGAAGCCGAAGCTCGAGAAGAACTGCGCTGCCGTCTCCGTCAGGAGGAAGACCTGTTTGATGCCCTGGAGCCGGGCCTCCTGGAGGAGGCGCTGGGTCAAGGCTCGGCCGAGGCCCTGGGCCCGATGGCGAGGAGCGACGACGAGGGAGCGGAGGAGAGCGCTCCTGCCGTAGGGCTCGATTCCCACTGCGCCGACGACCCGGCCGCCCGCGCGCGCGACCAGGAAGTGCTGGAAGTGCTCCGCCACGCCTTCCCGCGGAAGCGAGGCCTCGGCGAGCAGCGCCAGCACGGAAGCCTGGTCCCGCGGCTCGGCCCTCACGATCTCCGGCTCGGGTCCGGCCTCCGGACGCCCCGGCTTGACCGCCCGGATGAAGGCGCTCCGGTACTTGCCGTCTGCCTCGGCCAGAAGCCCATCCAGGCTGGACCCGGACTGCCCCGCCAGCGCCTCGCGCAGCGAGGGGTGGCTCTCGAGGAACGCACGCAGATCAACGGCGCGATAGATCCGGGTCGGCTCCAGCTCGACCATCTCGAAGCCGGCCTGGACGAGGAGTGCCCGATATTCGGCCTCGTCCAGCGCCCCCGCCAGGCACCCGGTCCACGCCTCGGCGCTCCGGCGGATCAACTCGGACACCGGCCCCGCGACGACGATGTCGTGAACCGCGAGCCGACCGCCAGGCCGGAGGACGCGGAACGCCTCGGCAAAGACCCTGGGCTTGTCCGCCGACAGGTTGATGACGCAGTTCGAGATGATGACGTCCACCGACGCGTCCGGCAGCGGCATGCGCTCGATCTCCCCCTCGAGGAACTCGGCGTTCCCGACGCCCGCCTTTGCCTGATTCTCGCGGGCCAGAACGAGCATCTCGCCGGTCATGTCGAGACCGTAGGCCTTCCCGGTCGGACCCACGCGCCTGGCTGACAGGAGCACATCGATCCCGCCCCCCGAGCCGAGATCGAGCACCACTTCCCCCGGCTTGAGGTCGGCCCGCGCCACGGGATTCCCGCAGCCGAGCGAGGCGCCGAGGGCCCGCTCCGGAAGCCACGCCTGCTCGTCGGCGCCGTACAGGTCCGCCGTGATGGGATTCACCGCCTGGGACGGCGTTGCCCCTCCGCAGCACGAGCTGCCACCGCCCGTCACCTGGAGCGCGGCTTGACCGTACTTCACTTTCACGCGCTGCTTGATGTCGTCATCGCCCATCTCATCCTCCTCATGCGCTCGACGGCGCAGCCGCACGGCACGAACCGGCCCCGGCGGGCGGGAGCGTCATGCCACCCGGACTCGGTGCCTCACCGCCCGAGACCTAACAACAAGCGGTCAGGAGCCGCACCAGCGTCGTGACCGTCTCGGGATTCAAGGAGTAGTAGACGTGCCGCTCCTCCTTCCGGCTCTGGATGAGCCCGGCCCGGCGCAGAAGGTCCAGGTGGTGGGACAGCGTGGGCCCGGGCACTTCCAGCGCCTCCTGGATCTCCCCCGCCGGGACCTCGCGTCCCGCGCGCACCAGGAAGAAGAACACCTGGAGGCGGGTCAGGTGCGCCAGCGCCCGGAAGGCCTCCACGTGCGCCTCGGAGGCCTCGAGCTTGACGAACGGCAGCGGCTTCGTCGATTTCACGCTTCAATATATATCGAAATGTGGAACGCATGTCAAGCCGGATGCCGGTGGGCCGGCGGGAGTGGGCTGCGCCTGCCGCCCGGGAGGCGCGGGTGGTCGTCACGGCGGCGAGTTCGTTCGGGACCGCTTGGGCGACCGCGCCCTGGCGTGACCGCAGAGGCGGCCTTGGCCGGTAAGACCGAGCTCGGATCGGCGCGGCTCACGATGGCCGACGGCGCGGCGGCGCTCGACCGGCGGTCCTGCGCCCCGCCACCGGGCGGGACGTGCTACGATGGAATCCCGCGCCGTTCCACCCGTCGGGACGAACGGCCGGCAGACCGATCGCCCGGGAGGTCACCCTCCATGCCTTCAGGTCGTCCGTTCCTCCAGATCCCCGGTCCAACGCTCGTTCCCGAGCGGATCGTCCGGGCCATGTCGCAGCCCATCATCGATCACCGCGGCCCGAAGTTCGCGGCGCTGGTCGGGGACATCCTCCAGGGGCTGAAGGCGGTCTTCCACGCGCCCCGCGGCCACATCATCATCTACCCGGGCTCGGGGACCGGCGGCTGGGAGGCGACGATCGTCAACACGCTTTCCCCCGGGGACCGGGTCCTCGGGTGCGTGAACGGGCACTTCTCCAACCACTTCTGCCGGACGGCGACGGCGCATGGCATCGAGGTGGACCGGCTCGAGGTGCCCTACGGGGCCGGCGTTCCGGCCGACCGCGTGGCGGAGCGGCTCCGGGCCGATGCGGCGCACCAGCTCAAGGCCGTCCTCGTGGTCCACAACGAAACCTCCACCGGCGTCACCAGCCACGTGGCCCGGATCCGCCAGGCCCTCGACGAGGCGCGCCACCCGGCCCTCCTCCTCGTGGACGTGGTCTCCTCTCTCGCCTCCATCGACTTCCGCTTCGACGAGTGGGGGGTCGACGTCGCCCTGACCGGCCCGCAGAAGGGGCTCATGCTGCCGCCCGGCCTCACGATCCTCGCCGCCAGCGACAAGGCCCTCCGGGCGAGCCAGTCCGCGAAGTGCCCGCGCGCCTACTGGGACTGGAAGCCCGTCCTCGAGCGGAACCAGCGGGGCGAGTTTCCCTACACGCCGGCGACGTCGCTCCTCTTCGGGCTCCGCGAATCCATCGCCATGCTCACGGAAGAGGGGCTCCCGCAGGTCTTCCACCGCCACGCGCGCCTCGCGGAAGCGTGTCGGCGCGCGGTGCGGGCGATGGGGCTCGAGCTCCTGTGCCGGAACCCGGCCGAGTACTCGAACACGCTGACGGCCGTCGTCATGCCGCCCGGGCACGACTCGGACGCTTACATCGCGCACGCGAACCGCGCGCTCGATCTCTCGCTCGGGGTCGGGCTCGGGGAGGTCAAAGGGAAGGTCTTCCGGATCGGCCACCTCGGGAGTCTCAACGCGCTGGAGCTGCTGGGCGGTCTGGCGGGCGTCGAGATGACCCTCCGGATCTTCGGCCTCGACGTGCCCCTGGGAGCCGGGCTCGCGGCGGCCGAGCAATACCTGGTCGAGAGCGCCGACACGCGCTGAACGGTATGCTAGTCCGACCTATGCGTGAAAGTACACGCGAGACGAGGGAAGGCCGCGCGGGTGACGCGGCGAACGGGGCGCCCCACGGCGCGGAGCGCACCGCGACACGCCGCTGGAGGTCCCGTGCCTCGTTGACACGGGTTGCCCACCTCGTGCGCGTGCGGGAGCGAGCACCGTGGGGCTGGTCGCCGCGGCAGGCCCCGCGCGGCCGTGAGGCCAGCTCGGGTGGTCGCGAATAATGCGGGCTAGAATGATCTCCGGTCGGCGGCGCGAACCGCGCCGGCCGCATCCTGCCCCGACAGTCGGAGTAGGGATTGATGATTGCTCATAACCCCCTCCACAGATCCCAGCGTGC
>CAZDYT010000103.1:0-9807 GCA_964509395.1 uncultured bacterium | reverse complement strand
TCCGTGATGACGATCCCGTACGCGAGCGGGTTCTCGACCCGCGTCAGGACCATCGTCGCCTCCGCCCGGGCCCGCCGGTGAGAGGCGACCGCCGCGCCGAGGTCGAAGTCGGTGAGGATGTCCCCGGAGATCACGAGGATCGGTTCCCCGAGCGCCTGGGCGGCGAATTTTACGGCCCCGGCCGTCCCGAGGTCAGCGGCCGGGGTCACGTAGCGCATCCGCACGCCCCAGCGGTCCCCGTCCCCGAAGTACTGCGTGATCGTGTCGGGGAGGAAGTAGAGGAGCACGAGCAGGTCGTCGAACCCGTGCGCCTTCAGGAGATTCACCGTGTGCTCCATGATGGGCTTGTTGCCCAGCGGCACCATGGGCTTCGGCATGTTGGCGGTCAGGGGCCGGAGTCGGGTCCCGAAGCCTCCGGCCATCAGCACGGTTTTCATGGGACGGCGTTCCTCAAGGGATTATAGCGCCTGGATGCACCTCGGTGTTTCGCCGACGACACGCCTCTTCGGCTGACCCTGCCTCACCCCGGGGGGCGGCCACCCACGGCCGAAGACCGTGGGTGGGCCGGAGGCGTCGCGACCAGATGGCCAATCGCCGCGGGCGCGAGACGCGCCCGCCGAGAGGACCGGCGGCGGACCCCCCCCTCCGAAGTCAGTAGCGGCGGTACGTCAGGCGTGGGCGCTGCCGGAACAGGCGGATGAGGACCATGCCCGCGAGGAAGCCGCCCACGTGGGCGAGGAACGCGACCCCGCCCTGCCCCCCGCTGCCGAAGGTGACGAGGCCGTTCAGCACCTGGACGACGATCCAGAAGCCCAGCACGATCAGCGCCGGGATCGGCACCAGCCGCCAGAAGAAGCCGAAGACGACGAGTGTCCAGACGCGGGCGTGCGGGTAAAGCACCAAGTAGGCCCCCAGCGTGCCGGAGATCGCCCCGCTCGCGCCGACCATGGGAACCGACGAGCGGAGGTCGCCCAGATATTGCGCCGCTGCCGCGGCGACGCCGCAGAGCAGGTAGAAGGCGAGGAAGCGGCCCTTCCCCATCGAGTCCTCGACGTTGTTCCCGAAGATCCACAGGTAGAGCATGTTTCCGCCCACGTGGAAGAGCCCGCCGTGGACGAACATCGACGTGAAGACCGTGAGCCACGCCGGCGGAGCGCCGGCGAGCAGGGTGGCGAGCCTGGCGGGGCACGCCTCCGACAGCCGGCACGGGATCAGCCCGAACTCGAAGACGAAGGCCTCGTAGGCGCGTTCCGCCTCGAGCGCGGCGGCCCGGGAGGACTCGGCGGGGAGCCCGAGGAAGAACTCGTAGAGGTACACGAGGACGTTCAGCGCGATCAGCGAGACCGTGACGAGCGGAAACGACTGGGTCGGGATGTCGTCCTTGAGGGGGAGCACCGAGGTTCCCCGATCTCCGGGTGGGCGGCGCCGGAGGCTAGCTCGGGCCGACGACGACGACGGCCGGCTCGAGCAGGTGGGACCGGGCGACCCGCTGGACGTCGGCGCTGGTCACGGCCTCGATCACGTCCGGATAGCGCCCGACGTAGGCGTGGCCGACCCCCATCAGCTCGAAGAAGCCGAGGTAGAAGCTCTGGCGGGCGTTCGTCCGGAGGTCCAGATCGAAGGCCCCGCCCAGGTACGCCTTCGCGCGGGCCAGCTCCGCGTCGGGAACCGGCTCCTGCTGCAGGCGGGCGACCTCCGCCTGAATGCCCGCCTCCGCCCGCGGGACGTTCGCCGGGGCCGTGCCGATGTGGATGACGAGACGACTTGCCTCGCGGCGCGTCGGATAGAACGAGCCGACGGCGTACGCGAGCCCCGCCTCGTCCCGGAGCACGCGAAAGAGGCGGCTCGACATCCCGGCCCCCAGCACCGCGTTGAGGACCTTGAGGGGTCCATGGTCGGGGTGCCCAACCGGCGGGGCGAGGAAGCCCACGAGGAGCTGCGTCTGCTGCGTGGTTCGGAGCTCACGGGCGCGCGGCGCCGCGGGGTGCCCCGGGGGCGGGGCGAGGGAGCGCTCGGCGGCGCCGCTCCGGATCCCGCCGAACATCCGCGCGACCTCCTCCAGCACCTCGTCGCGCCTCACCTCCCCCGAGACGGCCAGGACCATCCGCTCGGGCGCGAGGAACGTCTCGAACTGGTGCACCAAGTCGCGGCGGCCGAGGCGGCCCACGGTGCCGGGGTCTCCCGATGGCCGGAGCCCGTAGGGGTGGAGACCGTAGAGCGCGCGGCAGAGCAGCCGGTTCGCGACCTGGAACGGCTGGTCCTCGAGGCCTCGGATCTGCGCCAGCAGGATCGCGCGCTCGCGCTCGATCTCCTCGGGGAGGAGGCTCGGTGCCGTCGCGACCTCGTGGAGGAGCCCGAGCAACGCCTGCCAGTGTCGGGCGAGGCCGCGAGCGCGCAGCTCCGAGTACTCCTGGTCGGTGGCGCTCTCGAGGTCCCCGCCCGCATCCTCGGCCGTCTGGGCCAGTCCGAGCGCCGACCGCGCGAGGGTCCCCTTCAGGAGCACCCGCCCGAGGAGGGCCGTCACGCCGTTGGTCTCGAGGGTTTCGTGGCGCGAGCCGGCGCGGACGACGAGCGTCATCGCGGCGACGGGCGCCGCGGCGTTCTCCCGGACGATCACCACCATGCCGTTCGGCAGCGCGTTGCGCACGGCGGGTCCGGCGGCCGCAGCGGGGTCCAGCCTCACGGTGGCCACACCGCGTCCTCCCAGGATGGACGAGGCCAGAACTGCCTCACGCGTGCCCGTTCGTCGGGGTCAGGACCGCCAGGGTGAACCGGTCGGGCGTGAGATACCGTCTCGCCGCCTCCTGGACCTGCCCGCGCGTCACTTTGCGCGTCTCGTCGAGATAGCCGAGCTCGAACTCCAGGGTCCACACGGTCTCGGCCATCCCGTACGAGTACGCCACGCCCTCGGCCGTCTCGTGGCCGAAGGCGTAACCGGCTTCGGTCGCGGTCAACGCCCGGGCCAGCTCCCCTTCGCCGACGGGAGTGGTTCGGAGCCGCTCGATCTCGGCGACCAGCGCGTCCTCGACCTCCTGCTGCTGCGCGGCGCTCGTGCGGGCCGTGACGGCGATGGTCCCGGCACTGCGCTGTGCGTAAAACCTCGACCCGATGCTCGAGACGAGCCCGCGCTGCTCCTTGAGGACCTGCTGGAGGCGCGACGTGCGGCGCCCGCCCAGGATCGACGCCAGCAGGTCGACCGCGTAGACGTCGGCCTGCGGCGCGGTCGGCCCGCGCCAGGCGACTCCGAGGTACGCCTGCTGGAGCGGCCGCGGCTCCGCGACCCGCAGGAGCCCGGAAAGGTCGGCCGCGCGGGAAATGGCCGAGGGCGGCCCCGGGCGCGGCTCCCAGCCGGCGAACGCCCGGCGCACGTGGCCGAGCGTCCGCTTCCGGTCGACGTTCCCGATGACGACGACCGTCGCGTTGTCCGGAACGTAGTGCCGCCGGTAATACTCCACGATGCGCTCCCGGAGCAGCTCCTGGATGATGTCGGGGCTGCCGAGGACGTCTCGGCTGTACGGGTGACCGGCGAAGTGGTGACGAGCGAGGACGCGCCACAGGTGCGCGCTGGGGTTGTCCCGGGAGCGCCGGATCTCCTCCAGCACGACCAGGCGCTCCCGGTCGAGCTCTCCGGCATCGAAGGCCGCGCCCTGGGCCGCGTCGGCGACGACGTCGAGCGCCGTCTCGACGTGGCGGGCCGGAACCACGATGTGGTAATAGGTGAAGTCCTGCGACGTCGCGGCGTTGATCTCGCCGCCCAGCCCCGAGATGGTGCGATCGATCACTCCGGGGCCGCGCGTCGGCGTCCCTTTGAAAAACAGGTGCTCGACGAAGTGCGAGAGCCCGGACTCGGCGTCGGTCTCATCGCGCGCGCCGACCCGCATCCAGAGCTGCACAGCCACCACGTCGGCCGCGCGGTGTTCCCCGAAGATGACGGTCAGGCCATTGTCCAGGCGGAGTCGCTCGGGGACGGCCGGGGCCGATCGCGCGGGGGACGGGGCACTCACCGCGCCGCCGTCGGCGAAAAGCGTGATCGCCGCGGCCGCGAGCGGGTAAAACTGCGACAAGAGCGTGTACGTTCCTCTGGCATCCCGCGCGACAGTGTGGCTGGGTTCAGCGTAGCAGATGGTTCCGCGCCCGGCAAGCCGCGGCGCGCGCCCACGAGGGCGGATGCGGGCCGAGAGGGCCGGAGAGGCGCGAGCCCCTCACGGAAGCCTGTCGACGTGCCGAGGGGCCCGCACGGCATCCGGCTCGGCGCGTCTCGGAGGGAGGGACCCACAGCCGGCGGCCCTGGGCGGGCTGAGCGCGTCACGGCCGAGAGGCCGGGCTGGATGTCCGCGAGGCCCGCCCTCCGGGGGCCTATCGCCGCTCGACCTTCCGCTCCTCGCGGCGCCCAGCCAGGAAGTGGAGGTGGAGATGGTACACGAGCTGGCCGCCCTCCGGGCCGCAGTGGATCGCCAGCCGGTAGCCCCGCTCCCCTAACCCCTTCTGCTCGCCGATCCGCCTCGCCGCCAGCACCAGCCGGCCCACGAGGGGGGCATCCTCCGCTTGGAGCGCCATCACCGACTCGATGTGGCGCTTGGGGACGATCAGCAGGTGGATCGGCGCTTTGGGGTAGATATCCCGGAACGCGAGGACCTCCTCGTCCTCGTATTCGATCTCGGCCGGGTTCTGGCGCGCGACGATCTGGCAGAAGATGCAGGCCGCCACGGGCGCCGTCAGAGGAGGAGGAGCAGGACGACGAGGAGCGCGAGGCCGACGGCGACGCCGAGCGTCGTGCGGTGGCTCTGGCCGATGCCGAGCGCGTCGGATGCCTCGACGAGCGCGCGGCGTTCGTCGGGGCGGAGGCGGCTCACCCGCCGCTCGGCCTCATCGGGAGCGACCCCGAGCCGGATGAGGGCGGCGCGGGCGTGGGCCTCGTCAGAGGCCGCGTCGCCCGCCGGCTGCGGAGGGAGGCCGGCAGCCGGCGCCTCGGCCGGAGCGAGCCAGAGCACGAGGGCGAGCACCGCCGCCGACACGGTTACGCGCGACCCTTGGGCGCCTCCCGGCGAATCTCCATGAAGACGCGGACGATCCCGGGGTCGAGCTGTCCCGTCCGCGCCCCCTCGTACAAGAGCCGGAGCGACTCCACCTCGTCGAGGGCCGCCTTGTAGGGGCGCCGGGTGCGGAGCGCGTCGTAGACATCCACGACTGACATCACGCGGGCCAGGAACGGGATCTCTTCTCCGACGAGCTTGTCGGGGTAGCCATGGCCGTCCGTGCGCTCGTGATGGTGGCGGATGATAGGCCGCACGAGCGCCAGGGTCCGCATCGGCGCAGCGAGACGGTCGCCGACCTCCGGGTGCTCCCGGATCAGCCGCCACTCGTCGGCGCCCAGGGGACCGGGTTTCAGCAAGACCGTGTCCGGCACCGTGATCTTCCCGAGGTCGTGGAGGAAGCCTCCGAGCCGGAGAGCCGCGAGCTCGTCGTCGCCAAGCCCGAGCCGCTCTCCCAACTCGCCCCCGAAGGTCGCAAGCCGAACGCAGTGCCCCGCCGTGTAGGTGTCCCGCGCCTCGATGGTCAGGGCGAGGGTGGTGATCATGTTCTCGGCCTGCTCGAGCTCCTCGACGACGCGCTTGAGGCGGATCAGCGCCCGGAGCCGGGCGCGGAGTTCCCGAAGGTGGACCGGCTTCGTGAAGTAGTCGTCGGCCCCGGCCTCGAGCCCGGCGACGCGCATGTCCAGCTCCCCTTGCGCGGTCAGGAGGACGATCGGGACGAGGTGAGTCGCCTGGTCGGCCTTGAGCTGGCGACAGAGATCGATGCCGGTGATGCCGGGCATCCGGACATCGAGGAGGATCAGGTCGGGCAGCTGCTTCGCGATCTCCTGCAAGGCTTCCTCGGCCGATCCCGCCTCGCGCGTGGCGTACCCGAGATGCCCGACGGAGTCCCGGATGGTCTCCCGCACCACCGGGTCGTCGTCGACGATGAGAATGCGGGCGCGTGTCGGCGGGGCACTCACGGGGGCGTTGCCGAGCCCGCCGGCCCGGGGGATGGGTGGGCCGCGATCGGGTTCAAGACTGAAGGGGTAGCGTGACCGTGAACCAGGTCCCCCGGTCGATCTCGCTCTCGACCCTGATCTTGCCGCCGAGCAGCTGGACCAGGCGCTGGCACACCGTCAGAAGAAGGCCGGTTCCCGGAAGCTTGCGCCCGTCGCGGGGGCTGACTTGCAGGAACGGCTCGAAGATCCGCGCCTGCTCCTCCGTGGAGAAGCCCTGGCCGTCGTCCGCCACGGCCAGGACGACCTCGGGACCTCGGAGGAAGCAGGTGACGCGGATCTCCCCGAGCTCCGTGTACTTCGCGGAGGTGAGGAGAAGGTTCGCGAGGATCTGCTCCACCCGCTTGGCGTCGGAGACCAGCTGGCCGACGTCCGACTTGATGTCCGCCTGAATCCGGTTCCCTTTGGCGGCCGCGCGCGGCTGGAGGCTGCGGACCACCCGCTGGACCAGCTCCGGCAGGTTGAACGGGGCCTTGGCGGCCTTGGCCTGGTCGCCATGCAAAGCCGAGAGGGTCACCAGGTCGTCGATCAGCTCGAGGATTTCCTGGCCCCGGGTGTGGAGGACCTCGAGCTGCTGCTGCTCCTCGTGACTGAGCGGCTTGTTGATCCCGTCGAGGAGAAATCGCGGAAGGTCGAGCAGGGCGGTCAGGGGCACCCGCAGCTCCTCGCTCACGGTCTTCTGCAGCGCGACGCGCACTCGCTTGGCCTCCTCCGCGGCCGGGTCGGCCCGGACGACTTCCTTCTCGCGGACGACCTCCTTCACCGTGGGAACCTGCATCCGGATCGTCTGCTCCAGCTCCTGTGTCTTTTGCCGGGCCTCCTGCGCCTGCCGGCGCGCTTCGGCCTGCTCCATGGCCGCCTTCTGCAAGGCCTCCATCTGCTCGGCAAGCTTTGCCTCGAGGCCGACGGTGTTCCGCCGGACATCCTCGAGCGCCCGTTCGTGCTCGAGGGCCTGCGCCGTCCGGCGGGCCATCGCCTCGAGCCGCTGGATCTCCGCGTCGGTGAAGGTGTGCAACACGCGATAGGCGACCTCCACCGCTCCCAGCACCTGGTCACCCGACACGATGGGCACCCCGATGACCGAGCGGAGGCCTGCCGTCTTGAGATACGGCTCTTCGACCCGGTAGTCGCCCTCCACGTCCTCGATGACCATCGCCTCCCGGCTGCCGACGACCGCCCCCGCGAGGCCCTGGCCGCGGCGGAGCGTCACGCCTCCGCTCAGGGCTCCGGCGAAGCCGACCGCCGCCTTCGTGACGAGGTCTCCGTCCTCCTGGATGAGCAGGACCCCGGCGTCCGCGGCCATCCCCCCCACGACCTTGCGGAGGAGCTCCGGCAGGACGCTCGCCACCGACTCGCGCCCGATCGCGGCACCGGCCGCCTCCTCGACCTGGCTCAGCGCCTCGTACTCGCGGAGCTTGTTCCGGAGCCAGCCGAGCAAGCGGTTGAAGCCTTCGGTCAGCGCGCCGACCTCGCCGCCCACCGTGACGGGGACGCTGGTCGGGATGCTCCCCGTCTCGAGCCGGCTCATCGCCGCGCGGAGGCGCTCCATCCCCGTCGCGGTCCGGCCGGCGATCCAGAGCGCCACGCCCAGGCTGAGGAGGGTAACGACCACCACGCCGCCGCCCACCTGGACGAGGACGGTGCGCACGTCGGCGAGGAGCTGACTCGACGGGAGGCCTACCGCTACCGTCCACCCGAAGGGGCGGAGCTGCACCGCGCCCGCGAGGCGCCGCTCGCCGTCCTCGAACGCGATTTCGCCGACCGCCTCCGGCCGCTGCAGGAGGTCCGCGTAGCCGGAGAGTGCCCGAGCGTCCTGCATGAGGGAGCCCGCGGGGTGCCGCGCGACGACGAGACCCCGCTCGCTCACGACCTCCACCACGCCCCCCGGGCGAAGCCGCGCCCCCGCCAGCATCTCCTGCACGCGGCGGAGCGTGAGGTCGCCGGCGACGACGCCCCGGAACTGCCCGTCGGAGGCGCGCGCCGGCGCGTAGTAGCCGACCACGATGTCCTGCCGGACCTGTCGCGGCTCTCCGACAAGGGCCTGCAAGGAGGTGGCCGCCCGCTTGAACCACTCCTGATCCCCGAAGACCAGCCGGCGGCCCTCCGGAAGCTGCGCGGCGGCCGCCACCACGGTCCCGACGGGGTCGAGGACCAGGACCTGCTCGAAGTCGGGGAAGGTTTGCCGGTACCGTCGCGCCTGCGCCTCCAGCGCCGACACGTCACCCGCGCTGGCGGCCACCGCCCCCGCGGCGGCGACCAGGGCATCGAGCCTCGCCGTCAGGTAGGCCTCGAGCTGAGTCGCCAGCGCGCGAGCCTGGCCGAGGGCATCCTCCTGGACGCGCGCCTTCTCGCGGCTGATCTGCGCAGACCCGAAGTAGGCGACGAGGGCGACGAACGGAACGACGGTGACGAGGGCCACCCCTACGAAGGTGGCCCGGAGTGACATCCGAGACTGGGCGCGGCTCCCTCCGCCGCCCGCCCTGGCCATTCTAGAGCCTGGCTCCGACGATCCTCGGTGAACTCCAGGAAATCACGCGCATAGGCTATCACGACAGGGCAGCTGGCTCGAAAGGTTCCAGTCCCGGAGGCGAGAGTACCCGACGCGCACAAAAGGCAGCCGAATCCCTCTCCCAGAGTGGTAACGATTCAGCCGCGTCCGCACTTTCCGGCTGCGAAGGCGGCGGCGGATAAAACCCTTTGTTTGTCGGACTCTTAGACTCCGATCGCACGTGTTGGCAAGGTGGTTGCTCCTGGAACGCCCGGAGGGTGTTCACTGGTGCTACTCGACCTCACTCGAGCGCGGCTGTGTCTCGACTGCGATTTGCTGACGGAGTCGCTGCTCTGCCCGAGCTGCGGCCGTGCCCGAACGTTTCCCGTGTCGTCCTGGCTTCGTCCCCTCAACGGCGCGCGGTTCCATCTGCTCCCACTCCGGCCGAAGCCTCTCCTGGCCAGGTCCGGTCCCAAAGGGCGCCCCCGGCCAATGCCTCGATGCCTCATCGTCGTCCAACCGCACGAACACGAGCTTTACAAACTTCTCCGAGGGAGCTTCAGAGAGGATGCGCCCGTCGCCGTGATCTACGAGCGCCGGATGCGGGAGCGTCGCGGCGGGAGCAACCGCCCCCGAGCGGATCGTCGCCGAGCGGACCGGCGCCAGCGACGACCGAGCGCGTTGCTCTACCAGATCAGGGTCCTGCGCATCGACGGACCGCGGGAATCCGGAGTCAGAGCGTCGGGGCGGCCGCTCTTGGTTCAACGGAGCCCGGTCGGGCCCCGCGGGGCAGGACGGTAAACGCCGGCGAAAACGAGGGGGCGGCTCCACGCCGCCCCCTGCCCTCTACGCGGGGAATCTGGTGGAGGGTAAGGGATTTGAACCCTCGACCTCTGGAGTGCGATTCGGATTCGGGCGGGGACAGCAACCGACACCCGCCGTCGAGCGCCGCGAGAATCGCGGCGATGCCGCTCGGCCGCGACGCTGGAGACGGCCCCTCTCCCCTGTAGTCTACGGACAGAACGCGGACAGCGGCCGTCGTCGGGCAGCCGGACCTCGGGACCGCCCGCGCTCCCTTCCCCGCTCGCCGCGTTCGCCGGCCTCCTCGCGCGCGCGCCGTGGATGCGGTATCCAATGGGCGGCCGTAACACCGCGCCGGTGTAGGCCGCCGGCTCGGCGTGTCCGCGTTCTGTCCGTGCGCCCCGCGTCCCTGGCGGTGCCGTGCGGCGCCCGGCCGGGCCTCCTCCGCGCGCGGCCCCCGGGCCCGGGCTGCCGGACCCCCGGAGGG
>CAZDYT010000102.1:0-9833 GCA_964509395.1 uncultured bacterium | reverse complement strand
GGCCCGGGCGCGTCCGTGAAGGGCCCGCCGCGGCGGTCGGCGAGCCGGCAGCCGAGGAGGGACTCCGCCGCGGCGTTCAGCGTGACCACGCGCCCCTCCAGGTCGAGGGTGACGATCCCGCTGGTCAGCGAGCCGAAGATGTGGTCGGTGTAGCTCTTCAGGTCCGACAGCTCCGCGAAGCGGCGCTCGAGCTCGGCATGGGCCGACTCGAGGGCCGTGCGCTGCTGGAGGAGCTGGCTGGCCATGTGGTTGAAGGCGAGGGCCAGGCGCCCGATCTCGTCGGGGGTGACGGGCTCGATCCGCTGGGCCAGGTCGCCGCGGGAGATCGCCGCCACGCCGTCGGCGAGCTGGCGAACGGGACGCGCGATGCGCCGCGCCACCAGCGCGGAGGCCAGCCCACCCGCCACCAGGATCACGGCGGCCAGGAGGCCGAGCTCCCGCCGGGTCTTGGCGATCTCGGCCTCCACGCGGCGCTTGGAGAGGCCGACGCGCACCGTCCCCCACCTCTGGCCCTGGACGTCGATGGGCACGGCGAACTCGTAGAACCGCTCCCCCTTGACCATCGCGTCCTGGATCAGCGGCCCCGCCGCCCCGGCCGCGCGCGCCGACACCGGGTCGTCGGGCGCCGATCCCACCTGTCCCGGATCCTCGCTGTGGGCCGCGACCTTGCCCTCCGCGTCGAGGATGATCGCGTACTCCACGTCCGGGTCCTCGGCCACCCGGACCACGTTCTGCTCGAGGGCCGTGAAATTGTAGAGGAGCAGAGGGCCGCTGGAGACCGCCGCGAGGTTCTTGGCCACCACCACGCCCCGGCGCTGCATCTCGTCGATGATCGTGGCCCGCTGCCGGTGCTCGACGATCCCGCTCAGGACCGCCATCACGAGGACGATCATGAGCACCGTCCCCCAGAGGAGCTTCGCCTGGAGCGAGGCGAAGCGCGGCCGAAGCTGGAGGAGTCTCATGCGGGCGTCACCGGGGCCGCTCGAGCCAGATCTTCCGGAGCGGGATGTAGGGGTCCCCCAGCCCGTTGACCTCGACGCTCCTGACGTAGGGCTGGAAGAGCCGCTCGTAGGTGTAGTGCCAGGCCGGAATGATGGGGGCGTCCTCGAGGACCAGATCCTCGGCGCGGCGGTAGAGGTCCACGCGGCGGGCGGGATCGGTCTCCTCGCGCGCCCGGAGCAGGAGGGCGTCCACCCTCGGGTTGGCGTACCCCGTGTAGTTCCGCGGGCTCGTGGAGTAGAAGAGCTTGAAGAGGAAGTTGTCGGGGTCGGGGACGTCGGCGAACCACGCGCGCAGGAAGACGGGGAGCTTCTGCTCGGCCATCATCCTCGAGAATGCCGGCCAGTCGGTGAGGTAGTGGAACTCCGCCCGGACGCCCACCGCCTCGAGGTCCTTCCGGATCCGCTCGTGCTCGCGGACAATGTCGTCCCCCTTCGCGCCGGACCAGATCGCGATGGGAGGCAGCCCCCGGCCGTTCGGGTATCCCGCCTGAGCCAGGAGCTCGCGCGCCCTCGCCGGGTCGTACGGATACCCCTTGAGCTTCGGGTTGTAGCCCAGCGTCCCCGGCGGGAGGATCCCCCGCGCCAGCGCGTGCCGGCCCAGGAAGATCTCCTCGACGATCGCCTCGCGGTCGATGGCGTACACGAGGGCCTGGCGCACGAGGCGGTCGTCCAGCGGCTTCACTCGCGTGTTCAAGCCGTAGTGCCTCAAGCTGAACATCGGGCGCCTCACGTGGATGTACTGCTGGCTCGCGAGGATCTGCCGGTAGCCTTTCGAGGGAATCTGGGTATCCTCGAGGGCACCGTTCTCGAACTCTCGGTACATGACGTCGCGCTGCTCGCCGGAGAAGATCCGGTAGACGATCCGCGAGAGGCGCGGGGGGCCGTCGAAGTAGTCGGGGTTGGCGGCCAGGACGATCTCCCGGCCTCGCTCCCAGCGAATGAGCTTGAACGGCCCGGTCCCCACGGGATGGGTACCGAAGCCCTCCCCCTGCTGCTCGACCAGCTCCCGCGGGACGATCTTGGCGTGGCCGACCGCCAGGACCGAGACGAAGGGCACCGTCGCCTCGGTGAGCGTGACCTGGACCGTGGAGGGGTCGAGCGCGGCCAGGCCGGAGATCCCTGTCGCCTTGCCCTCGCGGAATTCCTGCGCGCCCCGGATCGTGAGGAACAGGTCCGCGGCGCCCGACTTCGTCCGCGGGTCCACGAGCCGGGTGAGGGAGTAGACCACGTCGTCCGCCGTGACCTCGCGGCCGTGGTGGAAGCTGATCCCTTTCCGGAGCATGAACGTCCAGGTGAGTCCGTCCCGAGACGCCTTCCAGAACCGGGCGAGGGCCGGGGTGACCGTCAGCGTCTGGTCGAACTGGACCAGGCCGTCGAAGATCTGCTGGGAGACCGCCAAGCTGTAAATGTCACGAATGCGCGCCGGGTCCAGCGTCGCCGGGTCGTTCCCGAGGGGCCGGCGGTAGACGCCGCCGTCCTGCGGCGACTCCCGTGGCGCGGGGCGGTCCTGCGCGAGCGCGGGAAGCGCGGCGATCACCCACGCGAGAACGAGGAGGACGAGGAGGGGGGGACGAGCGCCCCCCCGGCTCGCCGGCGACCGGGAGACCCCGGTCATCCCTCTACAGGCGTGCCGCACTCTTAGCCGCCGCCACCGGCCCCGTCCTCGGCATTCCCGATCGCCTGGAAGACGTGGACCGGGCCCGACTCGATCACGGGGGCCACGAGCAGGAACGAGGCCAGGACCACGAGGATCGCCACCAGCTTTGCCATCGCGTGCCTCCTCCTCGGTGAGGTTGACCCTGTGGAACCCTCCCCTGAGGGCTCCGGCTGACTGGCTCACAGAGAGAGCAACTCCCGGACCAGTCCGCGCGAGAACCGAGGATGAGGCACGCAAAGCAAGGATTTTCACGGGGATTGCGGCGCGTTCCCCCTTCGGTGGGAGCCCTGCCGGCGGAGGACCCCCGCACAGTTCCTGTGCATCCCGACCGGAGGCCCGCCGCAGCACGGGCCTCAAAGGGGCTTCATTCATCATGGGTTACGGTCACGTGCACAGTAGACTGTGCAACTTGCACAGTAAACTGTGCAACGTCGCTCAGCGATCGCGGAACCCCCAGGCCTCGAGCTTCGCCTTCAGCGAGTTCCGGTGCATGCCGAGGAGCCGCGCCGCCTCGCTCCGGTTCCACTGGACCCGCTCCAGCACCTGAAGGATGAGCTGCCGTTCGAACTGGTCCCGGGCCTGCTTGAACCGCAGCTCGTCCACCCCCGCGCCCCGCTCCCGGGTGTCGGGCAGCATGAGGTCCAGAGGGAGGTCCTTGGCCTCGATGGTCGGGCCGGCACCGAGCGCGACGGAGCGCTCGACGATGTTCTCGAGCTCGCGGACATTCCCGGGCCACCAGTAGCCCTGCAGGATCTCCAGCGCGGCCGGAGCCACCCCCGCGATCTGCTTGTGGAACTGCCGGTCGTACTTGCGGACGAAGTGCTCCACGAGCAGCGGGATGTCCTCCCGCCGCTCCCGGAGCGGGGGCACGGCGATCTGGACGACGTTGAGCCGGTAGTAGAGGTCCTCCCGCAGGGTCCCGGCCTGGATGGCCCGCTTCGGGTCGACGTTGGTCGCGGCGACGACGCGCACGTCGATCTTGATCCGCCGGGTACCCCCGACCCGCTCGATCTCGCGCTCCTGCAGAACGCGCAAAATCTTTGCCTGGAGGTCAACCCGGAGCGTCGTGACCTCGTCGAGGAACAGGGTGCCCCCGTGCGCCAGCTCGACCTTCCCCAGCTTTTTCCGGAGGGCGCCGGTGAACGCCCCCTTCTCGTGACCGAACAGCTCCGACTCGAGCAGGCTGTCCGTGATCGCGGCCACGTTGACCGGCACGAACGGACCGTCCCGGGCGGGGCTCTGGCGGTGAATGGCCCGCGCGACCAGCTCCTTGCCGGTGCCGCTCTCGCCCACGATGAGGACGGTCACCGGCGTGCGCGCGACGGACTCGATGAGCTGGTAGAGCCGCTGCATCTGCGGAGCCCGCCCCACCAGCTCCTCGAAGTCGTGCCGGCGGGCCAGCTCGGAGCGGAGGTAGACGACCTCGCGGTCGAGCGCGCGCTTCTCCATCGCCCGGCGCACCAGGGGGAGGATGTCTTCCTCCTCGAACGGCTTCGTGACGTAATCGAACGCGCCGAGCTTCATCGCCGCGACCGCGGTCCGCACGGTCTGGACCGCGGTGACGAGGATCACCTCGAGGTGCTCGTCGAGCGCCTTGACCTGCTCCAGGACGGCGATCCCGTCGATGTCGGGCAGGCGAATGTCGAGCAGGACGAGGTCCACCTGTGTGGTGCGGACGGTCTCCAGGGCCTGCGTCCCGTCGGCGGCCTCCAGGACGTCGTAGTCGTCCTCCAGGATCAGCCGGAACGATTCCCGGAGGCCGGGATCGTCGTCCACGACCAGGACGACCGGGCGAATGCCGCGACTCGGCTCGGGCGGGGTGATGGCCATCGGGCCCCCGGTGTCGGGTTGTGGGCGGACTCTATGCCGACACTCCCGGAGCTGTCAAGGGCTCGGCACCCGTGCCTCGGAAAATCTTGCCACGGACCACGGGTTCACCGGAGAGGCGGTATCATTGGGCACCTGTCCCTCGGTCGCGCTCCCACTCAGGGGGGCGGGTCCCCACGGCCTTCGGCCGTGGGTGGACCCGACGTGAGGAGGAGGCGGAGATGGGCAAGCTCGACGGAAAGGTCGCCATGGTGACGGGTAGCGGCGGAGAGCACGGCTTCGGGCGCGCGATCGCCGGCCGGCTCGCGGCGGACGGCGCCGATCTCGTGCTGGCCGACATCGCGCCCAAAGGGACGCAGGTGGTGAGCGGGAAACCGGCGATCGGCTGGGGTGGGCTCGAGGCCGTCGCCACGGAGGTTCGGCAGGCCGGGCGGCGCGCGCTCACGGCCCTCATGGACGTCCGGTCCTGGGCGCAGATCAGCGCGGCGGTCCAGCGGGCGCTCGAAGCCTTCGGGCGCATCGACATCCTGGTCAACAACGCGGCCGCCCCACCGGGGGCCGACCGCGTTTCGGTCGTGGAGCTCGAGGAGGAGGCGTGGGATGTCGTGCTCGACACAAACCTGAAGGGGAGCTACCTCTGCGCCAGGGCCGTCGCGGCGACGATGCTCGAGCGGGGAATTCGCGGGCGGATCGTCAACGTGTCCTCGAACTGCGGCAAGGTCGGCTATCCGCGTTTGGCAGCCTACTGCGCTTCCAAGTTCGGCCTGATCGGCTTCACCCAGGCCCTGGCCATGGAGCTTGCCCCCGCGGGGATCACCGTGAACGCCATCTGCCCCGGCCCGGCGGATACCGACCGGCTGGACTTCCTCGGGCAGCGGCCCGACGGGAGCTTCGACCCGGAACGGCGGGCCGCGGAGATCAAGCGGCGCGCCGAGGCGATCCCGCTCGGCCGGGTCGCCACCGCGGAGGACGTGGCCGAGGTGACCGCGTTCCTCGCCTCGGATGCCGCCGAGTACATCACCGGCCAGGCCATCAACGTGGCCGGCGGCGCCATCATGCACTAGAGATCCTCGGAGGGGGGCTCCGCCCCCCTTCCGAACCTCCCCCAGAAGGGAGCGACATCGCGAAGGTCTAGCCGGACTTATTCACGAATGCCGTGGCACGGGCGGGTCCTGCCGCGGCGAACAGCCCACCGGCGCCCGTTCGCCGCGTCACCCGCCCGTTCCGTGATGCCCTTCGCGAATTATCCGGGCCAGCCGGGCGCTAGCCGTTGCGTTTTTGGGGCCCATCTGGGAACATGGGCGGCGTGCGCCGGGGCATTCCTGCGGACGGCTGTCGCCTCCGGGTGACCCTCGCCGACCTCGCCTCGACACGGCTTGGCGTCGTCCTCGCCTGCACTGCCCTCGCCACGCCGCTCGCCGGGTGTGGGCTCTCGTCTCCCATGACGACCTTGACGCCCAAGTCCGACTTCGGCCGGGTGAGCCACACCATCTTCCTGCAGGTCCTGTGGTGGGACCTCGCGATCTTTGCCGTCGTCGCGACCGTCCTGCTCGTCGCCATTCGCCGCTTCCGCGAGCGCGACCCGGCCGCGCCCCCGCCGCAGGTCCGCGGCAATGCGCGGCTCGAGCTGGCCTGGACGAACGCCCCCGCCATCGTGCTGACGTTCATCGCCTTCCCCACGGTCACGGCGGTCTTCCGCACGCAGGCCCTGCCCCCTCCCGACGCGCTCCGCGTCCGCGTGACCGGGCACCAGTGGTGGTGGGAGTTCCAGTACCCGGACCTCGGCATCACCACCGCCAGCGACCTCCACCTCCCAGCGGGCCGGCCGGTCGCGCTCGAGGTGACCTCGTTGGATGTGATCCACAGCTTCTGGGTACCCCAGCTCGGGGGGAAGCGCGACACGCTGCCGGGCCAGGTCAACCGCATCCTGCTTACCCCGGCGACCCCGGGCGTCTATCTGGGGCAGTGCGCCGAGTTCTGCGGGGTTTCCCACGCCAACATGCGCCATGCCGCCATCGTTCAGTCCGCGGAGGAGTTCCAGGCGTGGGTGACACGCGAGAAGGCGGCGCCGGCCGAGCCGGCCGAAGGGAGCCCGGCGTCGAAAGGGCGGGAGCTGTTCCAGACGTACGCGTGCGTCGGGTGTCATGCGATCCGGGGGCTCTCGGGCGGGGTCCTCGGCCCCGACCTCACCCACGTCGGCTCGCGCCGAACGATCGCGGGCGGCGTGCTCCTCAACACGCCGGAGAACCTGGCCCGCTGGCTCAAGGACCCGCCCGCCGTCAAGCCCGGCTCCCTGATGCCGAACCTCCGCCTCGCCGACGCCGAGGTCGCGGCGCTCGCGGCGTACCTCACCAGCCTCAAGTGATACCCTGACCCCCGAACTCGCCGAGCCATGAGTCGAATGTCGGCCGCCGTCACCGTCCCGCACGCCGCCACGCACGCAGCGCCCCACGGCCTCGTGGCGTGGCTCACGACCGTCGATCACAAGCGGATCGGGATCCTCTACGGGGTCGCGGCCTTCGCCTTCTTCCTCATCGGCGGGCTGGAGGCGCTCCTGATCCGGCTCCAGCTCGCGTTCCCGGACGGTCGGGTGGTCGGCGCCGAGACGTTCGACGAGCTCTTCACGATGCACGGCACCACGATGGTCTTCCTCGCGCTCATGCCGCTCAGCGCCGCCTTCTTCAACTACCTGGTGCCGCTGCTGATCGGGGCGCGCGACGTCGCGTTCCCGCGACTCAACGCGTTCTCATACTGGGCCTTCCTGCTCGGAGGGCTCTTCATCAACGCGAGCTTCCTCTACGGGGCGGCGCCCCACGCCGGATGGTTCGGCTACGCGACGCTCACCGAGAAGCCCTTCTCCGTGGGCCCGCACACCGACGTCTGGCTCCTCGGCCTCCTGTTCCTCGGCGTTTCGTCGGTCGTTTCCGCGCTGAACTTCCTGGTGACGATCCTCAACCTGCGCGCGCCCGGGATGACGTTCCTGCGCATGCCCGTCTTCGTCTGGACCACGCTGGTCACGGCAGTGCTGATGCTGCTCGCGTTCCCGCCGATCACCGTCGCCCTCATCCTGCTCATGTTCGACCGGTTCTTCGGGACCTCCTTCTACCTGCCCGCCGGCGGCGGGTCACCGGTCCTCTGGCAGCACCTCTTCTGGATCTTCGGCCACCCCGAGGTCTACATCCTCATCCTCCCGGCGATGGGCATCGTCTCCGAGGTGCTGCCCACCTTCGCGCGGAAGCCGCTCTTCGGCTACGTGGCGATCGTCTACGCCACCTCGCTCATCGGCTTCTTCGGCTTCGGCGTCTGGGCGCACCACATGTTCGCCGTCGGCCTGGGGCCGATCGCCGACTCGGCCTTCGCGCTCTCGACGATGATCATCGCCGTGCCGACGGGGATCAAGATCTTCAACTGGCTGGCGACGGTCTGGGGCGGCGCGCTCCGATTCCGGACGCCGCTCTACTTCGGGCTCGGGTTCATCGCGATGTTCACGATCGGGGGGCTGTCGGGGATCATGCACGCCTCCCCGCCCATCGACCTGCAGCAGACGGACTCGTACTTCGTCGTCGCCCACCTCCACTACGTGCTCTTCGGGGGCACGGTGCTCGGGCTCTTCGCCGGCATCTACTACTGGTGGCCGAAGATGACCGGGCGGATGCTCGATGACCGGCTCGGCCGGCTCCACTTCTGGCTCATGCTGGTGAGCATGAACCTCACCTTCTTCCCCATGCACTTCCTCGGCCTCATGGGGATGCCGCGGCGGATCTACACCTATGCGCCGGGCCTCGGGTGGGACTTCTGGAACCTCGTGGCGACCGTCGGAGCGCTCGGCATCGGGGCCTCCATCCTGCTCTTCCTCGGGAACGCCGTCCGGAGCCTCACCCGGGGCGACCGGGCCTCCCCGGACCCGTGGGACGGCCGCACGCTCGAGTGGGCGATCCCGTCGCCGCCGCCGCCCTACAACTTCGCGACCGTCCCGGTCGTCCGGCGACGGGACGCGCTGTGGCTCACCAAGCACCCCGACCAGCGCGGGGCGGGGCTGGCGGACCCCGAGGCGCTCGTCACGGCGCGGGAGGCCGTCCACATGCCGCCGCCCTCGGCCTGGCCGATCCGCACGGCGCTCGCCATGCTCATCCTGGCGGCCGGCGCGCTCCTCCACGACGCCGTCGCGGCGCTCGGCGCGGCGCTGACGATCGGCGGAGTCTTCGCGCTCGCGCTGGAGCACCTCCCCGCGCGGGGGGCGGTGGCGCCGGCTCACGACGCGAACATCGGGTCGACCGGGCTCGATCACCGCAAGATGGGGACGTGGGCCTTCCTCGGCTCCGAATGCCTCTTCTTCGGAACGCTCATCTCGAGCTACCTCGTCTACAAAGGCCGGAGCCTCACGGGACCGCTGCCGCACGGCGAACACGGGATCCTCAACATCCCGCTCACCTCGATCAGCACGTTCGACCTCCTCATGTCGAGCCTGACGATGGTCCTCGCGGTCGCCGCGATCCAGCGCGGGGACCTGACGGCCGCGCGCCGGTGGCTCCTGGGCACGGTGGGGCTCGGCCTAGTCTTCCTCGGAGGACAGGCCTACGAGTTCAACCACTTCCTGCACGAGGGGCTCGGGCTCACCACGAACCTCTTCGGCTCGACGTTCTACGTGCTCGTGGGCTTCCACGGCGCCCACGTCTCGGTCGGCGTCCTCTGGCTCGCGACGCTCGCGCATCTCGTCGGGCGGGGCCGGATCGGGCCCGGGCAGGCGGTCCTGGTGGACATCGCCGGTCTCTACTGGCACTTCGTCGACGTGGTCTGGATCGCCATCTTCACCCTGATCTACCTGATTCGGTAGCCTTCGGAGGCACGCGACCCGTGAACTCACCCCACGCCGTTCCCCGGCCGGTCGAGAAGACGCCCGCAGGCGCGCCGGCGCATCCGCAGGCCGGCCCGCGCACGTACCTCGTGATCGCGGCGTTCCTCCTCGTCCTCACGGTCATGGAGGTCTCGGTCTTCTACATCGCGGCGCTCGCCCGTGTGCTCATTCCACTGCTGATCGTCCTTGCCATGGCCAAGTTCTCCCTCGTCGCGATGTTTTACATGCACCTCCGCTTCGACCACGCGTGGTTCACGTACCTGTTCGTCGCGCCGCTCCTGATCGCGACCGGCCTCGCGGTTGGCCTTCTCTGGCTCTTGCACGTCTTCGGCACGACCGGCATCCGGGCGGCCATCGGCGGATGAACCTCTGGCACTGGCATCCGAGCGTGCTCCTCGGCCTGGGCGGCGTGCTGGCGGCCTACCTGGTCGGGCTGGGGCGGCTGCGCCGCCTCCCCCTGTCGCGACCGGCTGAGCCGGCGGACGAGGTGGGC
>CAZDYT010000101.1:0-9843 GCA_964509395.1 uncultured bacterium | reverse complement strand
GGGAGGCAGCCGGCCGTCTCACCGATGGCCGAGCTGACCTCCTCTACTCGGAGGGGGGACGGGTTGGACTGCGGTTGCACGTGCCGGTGGGATCCGGGGGGTGCCGGCGGGTGACGCCCCCGACGATCTGGGCACTCGAGGCGGGAATCACGTTCCTCAACCACGGCTCGTTCGGGGCTTGCCCGCGCGCGGTGCTTGAGGCGCAACGGCGCCTCCTCGATCGCATGGAGCGGGAGCCGGTGCGCTTCCTCAGCCGGGAGCTCGAGGGCCTCCTCGACCCCGCCCGCGCGGCGCTCGCCGCGTTCGTCGGCGCCGAGGCCGACGACCTCGCCTTCGTACGGAACGCGACGGCCGGCGTCAACACGGTGCTGCACTCGCTCACGTTCCGCCCGGGGGACGAGCTCCTGACGACGGATCATGCGTACAACGCCTGCCGCAACGCCCTGAACTTCGCCGCCGGACGGGCGGGGGCGCGCGTCGTGGTGGCGCCGGTCCCGTTCCCCATCGACTCGCCCGACCAGGTGGTGGAGGCCGTCCTGGCGCGCGTGACATCCCGGACGCGCCTGGCCCTGCTCGATCACGTGACGAGCCCGACGGGGCTCATCTTCCCCATCGAGCGGCTGGTGGCCCGGCTCGCGGCGCGCGACGTGGACACGCTCGTGGACGGCGCACACGCCCCGGGCATGCTCCCGCTCGACATCGCCGGGATCGGCGCGGCGTACTACGCGGGGAACGCCCACAAATGGCTCTGCGCGCCGAAGGGATCAGGCTTCCTCCACGTGCGGCGGGACAAACAGCCCGCGATCCGCCCGCTCGCCATCAGCCACGGCGCCAACTCGCCCCGCGCCGACCGCTCCCGCTTTCACCTCGAGTTCGACTGGCCGGGGACCGACGACCCGACGCCGTACCTCACCGTGCCAGAAGCGATCCGGTACATGGGGATGCTGCTGCCCGGCGGCTGGCCCGAGCTGATGGCCCGCAACCGGGGGCTGGCGCTCACGGCGCGGCGGAAGCTCTGCGAGGCGCTCGGCGTGCCTCCGCCGTGTCCGGACGCGATGATCGGCGCGCTGGCGGCGATCCCGCTGCCGGACGCGACCCGGCCGGCGTCCGCCTCGGCTCCCCGCCGCGACCCGTTGCAGGACGCGCTCTTCGAGCGTTTCGGCATCGAGGTGCCCGTGGCCCTGTGGCCCGCCGCGCCCAAGCGGCTCATCCGCGTCTCCGCGCAGCTCTACAACACGCCCGCCCACTACGACCGCCTCGCGGCCGCGCTCACGGCGCTTCTGGCCGGTTGACCCTCCGGGGACCCGGACCTAGACTGGCGCCAACGGTTCGGCGGGTCTCGGAGCACAGGAAGAACATCGCCAGCCCGACCTGTTCGTGAAGCTGCACGCGCGAGGCAGCTCCGATCGGGTTCGCCGAAACACCTTGCGGAGGTGGCGTCATGGCGTGGGTCAGAACGATCGGGGAAGCTGAGGCCGACGGGTATCTCAAGGGCCTGTACGAGGGGATCGTCAAGCAGCGCGGGTGGATCCCCAACATCGTCAAGAGCACGACGATCCGACCCGAGTTGACCCGGGCCTGGATGAGCGTGTTCACCGTCCTGATGTTCGGACCCTCGGATCTCAGCCGGGCGCAGCGCGAGATGATCGCCACCGTGGTGTCAGTCGCCAACCGCTGCCACTACTGAATCGAAGCCCACGCAGCGTGGCTTCGCGCTGAAACGGACGATTCGGAGCTGGCGGAGGCGATCAAGCGCGACTACCGGGCGGCGCCGATCGATGCGAAGACGCGGTGCCTCCTGGAGTTCGCCTGGAAGGTCACGCGGGAGCAGTGGGAGGCTCGAGAGACGGACGTCGCGGCGTTGAGGAAGGCCGGATGGGGAGACGAGGCGATCGTCGATGCCGTGGGAATCATCGCCTTCTTCAACTTCATCACGAGGGTGGCGGACGCCCTCGGTGTCGAGCTGAACCCCGAGTATCGCGCCGCCTTCCGCAAGGTGGACTATCACCGGATGGCTGCGTGAGCCGCGTGAGCGGGCCATGGCGCTCGACTTCGAGCTTTCCGACGAGCAGAGGCTGATCCAGGCCAGCATCCGGGAGCTCGCCGAGCACGTGCTCGAGCTGCCTCGCTCCTACTGAGTCCGCAGGTCCCGTGCGGGCGCGGGCTCACGAGCGCGCCCGAGCCAGGCTCGGCGCCCGGGGTTTCTACCGGCGACCTCCTCCGCCGGTCACGGTCATTCGCCGCTCGCAGGGGTGGCCGTTCACGCACGTGCACGCATTCGGCAATGGGGTCGCGACCCCCAAGCTGTGCTGGAGCTTGCCGTTGTCGTTGAACTCGCCGTGGGCTCGCGGCGACCCGTCCGTCGTCCCGTACTTCACGAGCACCACCCTCGGGCACACCGTCGGATCGACCACGAACCGCTTCGCGTTCCGCCACCACCCGACTCGCCGCTGTCCCACCCACGTCGGCGGCTCGAACAGGATCTCGATCCACACGAGAAGGCTCCCCCGCGGCGTGAGGTCCCAG
Organism: uncultured bacterium; assembly: GCA_964509395.1. Lineage (GTDB taxonomy): Bacteria > Methylomirabilota > Methylomirabilia > Rokubacteriales > DASRDR01 > CAZDYT01. The sequence goes on along the minus strand of CAZDYT010000101.1, from coordinate 7,317 downwards.
TAGCTCACCTCTCCGCCCTCGTCCGTGTGCGCCAGGCTGAACGAGTAGAACCACGCGTTCTCGTGGCGGAAGAGGTAGGAGCCCACGCCGTGTCGCGTGTCCACGATGCTGGCAGCGGCGCCGAGGTAGACGATCCGATCGAACTGCATCTCGGGGAATTCTGACGGGATGCGGTTCGCTGCGATCGCGCCCATGCTGTGGGCCACCAAGAGGATCTCCACCGGGCGCGTCACCCCCGGGCCCCCGGGGGAGTCGGGGGCGTGCCACACTCCCGGCTTGGGCATCCGCTTGCGGAGCGTCTCGAAGAAAATCCGCGCCGCCCCCTGGTCGGGCGCGGCGGCGAACATCAACTCGATGTGGCGGTTCATCATCTCCCACGCGCTCGTGCCGAAGCCCGAGATGACGGGGAGCGTCAGCACCTTGGACGGGAGCGTGAGCCCGAAGCGCACGCCGCTCGCGATCTTCTCCTGTGTCGGGAGGTGCTCGTCGGGCTCGGGTTCTTCCACCAGGATCTCCGCGATCGTCAAATCGGCCATGTAGAGCCAGGTCTCCGGCATCAGGATGAGGCCGCTCGCGAGCCGATGCGTGAAGCGGAACGGCGCGGTCAGCCATTCCAGGGGTTGCCACCACCACGCGGCCCGGCGTTCACCCAGCCGGATCTCGACCATGTCATCCCACCACGCGTTGCGGAACGACGCGTCCCAGATCAGGAAGATCGGGTAGAAGGAGGTGCCCCTGAGGCAGCCGGTCTCGGGATCGACCATTTCCTCCACGTACTTGAGCGCTTGTGCGTGCGAGGTGAGGCCTCCATGGATGTAAATGAGAAGCTGGGGTTTCTCGCCCGCGCAGCGGGGTGACGCGACATGGCGGTCGATGCTGGGCAGCAGCTCCTGCTCCAGATGCCGCCGGAAGGCATCTCCGGTGAGCCGCTCGAGCCCTCGCGTCTGCGGGACGTGCCGGAGCGGGTAGCCCTCCCGGTGGACCAAGATGTGAGGATGCGACACGGGCCGGGTGGGCAGGGCGGCACATCCCAGTGCCAGGACGGCCGCGCCCAGGAGCAGCGCCGCCGGAGCGCGGGGTGATGCATCTGACTGCGGAGCGAGTCATGACGTCCCCGAGTGAGCCCCTTCTAGGGGAGAGCCGAGAGAATGTCAATGTCTGATTTTCGATACACCCTCCCCGGCGCAGGGAAGGGGGAGGCCGCGCGGGGGGCGCGTCGAGCGGGACGCCCCGGGACCCGCGACGCGGGTGCGCGGAGCGCACCGGGCACGCGTTGCCCGAGCGCCGCGTCGGCGGGAGGGGGCCCGCGGGGCAGCCGGCTCCCGGCGAAGACGAGAGCGCCGGGTCGTGCTTGCCGCGGGAGAACCCGCGCGGCTCCCCGTTGACCACCCGCAGCGCTCGTGTGAGTATCCCTGGGGGGAGGGCCTGTGCGGATCCGAGACGTCCGCGCCTATCCGACGTCGTTCCCGGTCCCGCCCGGCGAGAGCGTGACGCTCGGCATCGGGCGGGCGGTCAAGCGCGACGCCGTCGTCGTCAAGGTCACGACCGAGGACGGGCTCGCGGGCTACGGCGAGTCGCATCACGGGCGCGCGCCCGGCGCCGTCGCGCACCTCGCGAACACGACGCTGCGTCAGCTCGTGCTCGGCATGGATGCGGCCGACGTCGTGGGCATCTGGGCGAGAGTCTACAGGATGCAGCTCGGCAGCCACGGGATGGGGGCGGCCACGGCGCTCGCCATGAGCGGGATCGACATGGCCCTCTGGGACATCCGGAGCAAGGCCGTGGGCTGGCCGCTCTACCGGCTCCTGGGCGGGGCGTCGCGGTCCATCCCGGCTTACGCCGGCGGCGTCTCGCTCGGCTGGCAGGAGCCGAGCGCGCTGGTGGAGGAGGTTCGCGCGCTCGTCGGGGCCGGCTACAAGGCGGTGAAGCTGCGGGTCGGCGACTCGCCGGCCCGCGACCTGGCGCGGGTGGGCGCAGTCCGCAAGGCGTTCGGCGACGCGCTGACGATTCTCGTGGACGCCAACACGGGCTACTCCCTGGCCGACGCGCGCCGGGCAATGCCCGGCCTCGAAGCGAGCGGCGTCGGCTGGCTCGAGGAACCGTTTCCGGCGCACGACCACCGGAGCTACGCGATGGCGGCGACCTTCGCCCGCGTCCCGCTGGCGGCCGGGGAGAACCACTACACGCGGTTCGAGTTCGCCCGCGTCATCGAGGATCGCGTCATCAGCATCCTGCAGCCCGATCTCTCGAAGAGCGGCGGGATCACCGAGGCGCTCCGGATCGCCGCGATGGCCTCGGCGTGGAAGCTGCCGATCCACCCGCACACCTCGATGACCGGGCTCAACATGGCCGCGAGCATCCACGTCCTGGCGGCGATCGACAACGGTGGCTACTTCGAGGCGGACGCCTCCAAGGGCAACCTCTTCCGCGACGCGCTGACGAGCCCTCCGTACGAGCTCGGGGCGGACGGATGCGTGCGGCCGCTCGAGGAGCCGGGGATCGGCGTGGAGGTGGACGAGGCCTTCCTCGAAAAGCATCCGGTGATCGAGGGACCGGGGTACGTGTGAGAGGAGCCATCCCGTGAGCCACAAGCAGGAGCTTCTGACCCGGGGGGCGCTGGAGTACCGAGCGTTCCACGAAGCGATCGGTGGCCTCAACGAGGATCAGCTCACCGAGGTCTGGCTCGGCAGCTGGAGCATCAAGGAGATCCTGGCTCACATGTCCGGGTGGCATCGCGAGCTGGGCCCGGCCCTCGAGCGCATGGCTCGGGGAGAGCGGCCGATGCCCCAGGGCGTCAGCTACGACGACGTGGATGCCTGGAACGCGAAGTACGCGGCGGGGGCTTGGGAGCGGACGATCAACGAGGTGCTCCAGGAGTTCGACGCCTCGCACGCCTACTTCATGCAAGCCGCCGCCCAAGTCCCCGAGGAACGGTTTCAGCCCGGCAAGACGGCGTTCCGGATCGTCGATCTGAACAGCGCCCACCACTACCAAGAGCACGGCGACCAGATCCGAGCCTGGCGGAAAGGCAGAGGCCTGTGAGCGCGAGCCCGACGGCGGCGACGTACCGGCTCGGGGTCCTCCGGGGAGACGGGATCGGTCCCGAGATCGTCGACGCCACCCTTCGCGTGGTGGATGCCGCGCAGCAGCGGGTCCCCGGCCTCGCCGTGGAGTGGGTGCCGCTGCCCATGGGCTGGGAGGCGATCCGCCAGAGCGGCTCGGCGATGCCGGCGCCCACCGTCGCCGGGCTCGGGACGTGCGACGCATGGCTCATGGGTCCTCACGACTCGGCGTCCTATCCCGAGGCCGAGCGGGCGCGGCGGAACCCGAGCGGCGACCTCCGGCACCGGTTCGACCTCTACGCGAACATCCGACCCGCCCGGGCGTACCCCGGGCTGCCGGCCCTGTCGCCGAAAATGGACCTGGTGGTGGTCCGGGAGAACACCGAGGGCTTCTATTCAGACCGGAACATGGCGTGGGGCGTGGGGGAGTTCATGCCGACCCCGGATGTCGCCCTGACCGTCGGCAAGATCACCCGCGCCGCCTCCGAGCGGATCGCGCGGACGGCCTTCAGGCTGGCCCGGCAGCGCCGGCGCCGCGTCGCCGTCGTCCACAAGGCCAACGTGATCCGCGTGGCGTACGGCCTGTTCCTCGAGGCGTGCCGGAGCGTGGCCCGGGAGTTCCCGGACGTCCTCGTGGAGGAATACCACATCGACGCCATGGCGGCCCACCTCGTCCGCCGCGGGGCCGACTTCGACGTGATCCTCGCGACCAACATGTTCGGCGACATCCTCTCGGCCCTGACGGCGGAGCTCGCCGGGAGCCTCGGCCTGGCTCCCTCCATCAACGCGGGGACGGACCGCGCCATGGCCCAGGCGACCCATGGCTCCGCGCCCGACATCGCGGGCCAGGGGATCGCAAACCCGGTCGGGATGATCCTCTCGGCGGCCATGCTCCTCCGATGGCTGGCGGGAGAGCGGCGGGACCCGGGCGCGGGCGCTCTCGCGGACGCGATCGAGCGCGCCGTGGCCGCCGCGCTCGCGGGAGGCCCGCGGACCCCCGATCTCGGCGGGTCCGCCTCGAGCGCCGAGTTCACCGCGGCGGTGGTGAAGCACCTCGGCGCCTGACCCCGCCGGGAGGAGCCGCATGTCCCGCGCCCTCGTCTTCGACATCGGCAATACGCTGGTCCGCACCGTCGATTCCATCGAGTCGGCGTATCTTCAGGTGTTCGCCCGGCACGGGATTCCAGCCGAGAAGATCCGGCTGTTCAAGCAGTTCGCCGGCCGGCCGAAGCACTTCCTCTTCGCCGAGGCGCTGGGCGAGGTCCCCGGGAAGTCAGAGCGGGTCCGGCGGTGCATGGCCGAGTTCGAGGCGATCCTGGTGGAGCAGGCGAAGGGCTTCGAGGAGATGCCCGGCGCATCCGCCTGCCTCGGCGGGCTCGGGAAGCGGGGCTGGCGGATCGCCCTGGCCAGCGGGTTTCCGCGCGCCGTCGGCGAGGCGATCCAGCGACGATTCGGCTGGGACTACCCGATGGTCTGCGACGAGGACGTGAAGGAGCACCGGCCCGCGCCCGATCCCGTGCTGAAGGCGTGCGCGTGGCTGGGGGTGACGCCGGCCGAGACCATCGTGATCGGGGACACCCCGCAGGACATCCGGTCGGCGCACGCCGCCGGCGCGGTGAGCGTGGCGGTGGCGACGGGGAAGTTCACGCGCGAGGAGCTGGCAGGGGACCGGCCGGGATTCATCCTGTCGGCGCTGGTCGAGCTGCCCGGGCTTCTCGAGCGCGAGGCGTCCCTGCGGCAGGCGGGCGCTCGCGGATGACGGCCGACGTCCGGCCGCTGATCCTCGTCGTGGCGGTCCCCATCCATCCGGACGGCCGCGCGCTGCTGGAGGCGGAGGCGCGCGTCGTCGAGGGCGACGACCCGACCGACGCCGGCGTGATCCACGCCGCCGCCGAGGCCGAGGGGATCCTGGTCCGGCACAAGCCTCGCGTCACCGAGCGGCTGATGGCCGCGTGCCCGCGGCTCCGGGTCGTCGGCCGCTACGGCGCCGGGCTCGACACCGTGGACCTCGAGGCTGCCACCCGCCTCGGGATCGCGGTCGTCCACGCGCCGGACGCGAACGCCCCCGCGGTCGCGGAGCACACGCTGATGCTCCTCTTGAGCTGCGTGAAGCGGACGCGGCGCCTCGACCGGTTGACCCGGGCCGGGGACTGGAGCCCCAGCCGCTACGCCGGAATCACCGAGCTGGGCGGGAAGACCCTGGGGCTCATCGGCGTCGGGAACATCGGCCGGCGGGTGGCCCGGCTGGCGGCGAAGTTCGGGATGCGCGTCCTCGGCTACGATCCCTACCTCCCGGCGGACGAGATCCGGCGGCGCGGCGCCGAGCCCGTCGAGAGCCTCGGCGCGCTCCTCCGCGAGTCGGACTGCGTGTCGTGCCACGCGCCGCTCACGCCCGAGACACGGGGCCTGATCAACGCGCGGACGCTCGCCCTCATGAAGGCCGGGGCCGTGTTCGTCAACACGTCGCGCGGCGCCATCCACGACGAGCGGGCGCTCTGCGAGGCGCTCGCGCGAGGCACGCTCCGCGCGGCCGGCCTCGATGTCTGGGAGGAGGAGCCGAGCTCGCCGGACAACCCGCTCTTCGCCCTGGACCAGGTCGTCTGCACGCCGCACGTGGCGGGGGTGAGCGAGGAGGCCGACCGGGCGATCGCCCTCCAGGTCGCCGGCGACATGCTGCGTGTGCTGCGGGGCGAACGGCCCGGTGCCCTGGCCAACGCGGCGGTCTGGGCGCGGTTTGTGGTAGAGTACCCGGCGCCCCGCGGCGCAGGGTGTGGGTCCCCACGAGAACAGGCAGGAGGAGGCGTCCCATGAGATCTTGCAGATTTCGGTCGCTGGGAGGCGGAGTGGTCCTCGGAGCCGCGGCGGTGCTGATGACCACGGCCCTCGGCCGCGCTCAGGCGCCGGACGAGGCCAAGGCGAAGGCCGAAGGCACCGTCATCTACTACACCTCGAACCGGACCACCGTGGCGGAGAAGCACGCCAGGGGTTCGAGAAGAAGTACGGGATCAAGGTCCAGGTGTTCCGCTCGGGGAGCGAGAAGGTCATCGCCAAGCTGGAAGCCGAGATGCAGGCCGGCCGGCCTCAAGCCGACATCCTCAACGTCTCCGACCCCGGCTACTTCTTTGCGCTCCAGACGAAGGGTGCCCTCTTGCCTTACGCCAGCAGGCACGCCGCCACCATTCCCGACGCCTTCAAGGACAAGGACGGCCAGTGGGCAGCCGCGCGTCTGACCGCCATGACCATCGCGTACAACACGAAGCTCGTCCCGGCGGCGCAGGCGCCGAAGCGCTGGGCCGACCTGACCGATCCCCGGTGGCAGGGCAAGCTCACCATCGCCAGCCCCGCCTACGGCGGGACCTCGCTCAACTGGGCGGCCGGCATCGTGAAGCTCTACGGGTGGAAGTTCTTCGAGGACCTGGCGAAGCAGAAGCCGCTCCTGACCGAGGGGCACCTGCCCGGGATGCAGATGGTGGCCTCGGGCGAGCGGCCGATCGCCGCCGAGATGAACGACTACGACGCGCGGGCGGGGATCGCCAAGGGCCAGCCCGTCGGCATCGTCGTCCCCGAAGAGGGGACCTTCGTCGTCCCCACCCCCATCGCCATCCTGAAGACCGCGACGCGGCCCAACGCCGCCAAGCTGCTCGTCGACTACATCCTCTCCGACGAGGGTCAGGCGGTCTTCGTGGAGGACCACACGCTGTCCCCCCGGACCGACGTGCGGCCGCCCGAGGGCGCGGTCCCGCTGAAGGACCTCAAGGTCATTCCCATGGACTGGGCGGCCGTCGAGAAGCAGTCCGAGGAGATCAAGACCAAGTTCGTCAGCATCGTCGGCAAGTAGCTCGCTGTCAGCCACCAGGATACCCGGGAGCGCCCCTCCGATGAGACTCCTCACGCTGGGGGGCGCGGCCGCCGTCCTGCTCGCGGTGGTCGCGCTCCCCTTGGTCTGGCTGGTCATCGGCAGCGTGAGGGGCCCGACCGGCCCGACGCTCGAGTTCTACCGGGCGACCTTCACCGCGCCCGAGAACTACCGGGTGCTCCTGAACACCCTGCTGATCGGCGCCGCAGTGGGCGGCCTGAGCGTGCTGGTCGGCGTCCCCATGGCCTGGCTCGTCGCCCGCAGCGACATGCCGGCCCGGCGGGCCGTGTGGACGGTCGTGAACGTCGCGTATGCGACCCCGCCCTTCCTGACGGCCATCGCGTACGTCATGCTCCTCGGGCCGAACGCGGGCCTGATCAACAAAGGGCTGCGGGCCCT
>CAZDYT010000100.1:0-9847 GCA_964509395.1 uncultured bacterium | reverse complement strand
CGCGGAACCGCCCGCGCGTCATGATCATCTGGGCATAGGCGGCGCCCAGCCCGGCGCGGTGGACGCGCTCGGCCAGGTCGCGCTTCAGCTCGGCCGGCGCGTGGGGACAGGTGAGCCGCATGCCGGCGCAGGAGCGCAGGAACCGGGCAACGTGGTCGTCCAGTCGGAAGAAGCGGTGTTCCCAGACCGAGACCGTGTCGTAGACCGCGTCGCCCCGCGTGAACCCCGCGTCGAAGATCGAGATCTTGGCCTCGCTCGCGGGAACGTACTCGCCCTCGGTGAAAACGATGCCCTCAGCCATTGCGCCTCCCTGGTCTTTCCGCCATACTCAGGAACCGCAGCCGAGCCTACCACAAGAGGACGGGAGAGAGGCAACCGGATGCGAGTGATCCGGATCGGCCACAGCCCGGATGCCGACGACGCCTTCATGTTCTACGCGCTGACCCACGGGAAGATCGAGCTTCCCGGGGTCCGCATCGAGCACGTGCTGGGGGACATCGAGTCGCTCAACCGGCGCGCGGCGACCGGGGACCTGGAGGTCACCGCCGTCTCCTGTGCCACGTACCCGGCGATCGCCGACCGCTATCGGCTCATGGACGCGGGCGCGTCCATGGGAAAGGGCTACGGGCCGATCGTCGTGGCGCGGCGCCCCTACGCCCAGCGGACCCTCCGGCGGAAGGCCATCGCGGTCCCGGGGTTCGGGACCACGGCTTACCTCTTGCTGCGCCTCGCGCTCGGGGACCCCCCGGTGGTCGTGGTCCCCTTCGACCAGATCCCGCGAGTCGTGAAGGAAGGGCAAGCCCATGCGGGCGTGCTCATCCACGAGGGACAGATCACGTACGCCGCGCTGGGGCTCGTCAAGGTCCTGGACCTGGGCGAGCGCTGGCTTGGGGAGACGGGGCTGCCGCTCCCGTTGGGGATCAACGTGACGCGGCGCGACCTCGGAGAGGAGCTGGCGGCGCAACTCTCGGAGGCCTTGCGCGCGTCGATCCGCTACGCCCACGCTCACCCGGACGAGGCGGTCGCCTACGCGATGCGCTACGGGCGGGGGATCGACGCCGAGACGTGCACCCGCTTCGTCCACATGTACGTCAACGACTACACGGTAACGCTCGGCGACGAGGGCCGCCGTGCCCTCGAGACCCTCTACCGCCGCGCCGTGGAGAATGGCCTACTCGCGGCGATGCCCCCGGTCGATCCGCTGTGACCCGCCGGCGGGAGTGCCGGCGCGACGAGATCGCGGAGACCCGCGGATAGTGAGGCGAGCGGGACGCCCCTCACCCTGTCCGCTCCGAGTAGGAACTACTGCCGGCGGACGGGCTCGTAGAGGGTGGTGCGCTGGACCGGCTGGAAGCCCGCCTCGCGGATGAGGGTCGCGATCTCCTCGACGGTGATCGTGTTGACGTAATCCGCCGCCTTGTGGACGTTCTCCTCGAAGAGCGTGCCGCCCCAGTCGTCGGCGCCGAAGTGGAGGGCGACCTGCCCCGCCTTCTTCCCCTCCGAGAACCACGAGGCCTGGATGTGGGGGAGGTTGTCGAGGTAGCAGCGGGCGAGCGCGATCATCCGGAGGTAGGCGTTGGGCCCGGCGTAGTGCTGGATCCACTTCTCCAGGAGCGTGTTCCCGGGCTTGAAGGACCAGGGGATGAAGGCCGTGAACCCGCCGGTCTCGTCCTGGAGCCCGCGGACGGCGTCGAGGTGCTCCAGGATGTCCTCCGGCTGCTCGACGTGGCCGTACATCATCGTGGCGGTCGAGCGGAGGCCCAGCCGATGGGCTTCGCGGTGGACCTCGAGCCACGCCTCCGGATCCCCTTTCTTGGGGCTGATCCGGCGGCGGACGCGGCTCGAGAGGACCTCGGCGCCCCCGCCGGGGAGCGTGCGCTGCCCGGCTTCGCGGAGCCGCGAGAGGATCTCCTGCACGGGCAACCCCGAGACCTGCGCCATCGTCTGGATCTCCGACGCGGTGAAGAAATGGGGCAGCACCCGAGGAAAGCGTCGGCGCGTCTCGCGGACGAGATCGAGGTAGTAATCGAGCGGGAGGACGGGGTTGTGGCCGCCCTGCAAGAGCACGGTGGTCGCACCCCGGGCGACGGCCGGCTCGATCTTGGCCATGACCTCCTCGACCGTCAGCGTGTAGGCCTCGGTGGCCGCCGGCTCCCGAAAAAAAACACAGAACTGGCAGTCGGTGATGCAGACGTTCGTGTAGTTCGGGTTGGTGTCGATCACGAACGTGACGACGGGCTCCGGATGGAGCCGGTAGCGGACCGTCTGCGCCAGCTGGCCGAGCGCGAGGAGCGGGGCCTCGGTGAGGAGCCACCGGCCCTCGTCGCGGTTGAGCCGCTCGCCCGCCTCGAGCCTCGCGCCGATCGCGTCGAGCATCAGGGGTCGAGGAGGCCGAGGAGCCGTCGGAACTCCGCGATGGCCTTCTCCTCCTCGGGGCCGAGCCGGTAGGAGAACCCACGCAGATACGCGATGATGTCGTCGTCCGAAAGGCCCCACTCGTGGACGTCGCGGCGGGCTCGCGCGATGGCGCCGAGACTCCGGAGCCCGGCCTCGAGCGATCGATCCAGGACGGCGCCGAGGCTGGCGCGCGCCGCGGCGCCGGCATCCCGCCGGAGCGCCCAGGCGGCGAAGACGCACGGCAGCCCCGTCCAGCGACTCCATTCCTCCCCGAGGTCGAAGCAGTGGGGATGCGGCCACGCGCCGTGCCGGGCTCGGAGCGCGGCGTCCCCGATGAGAAGGACGGCGTCCGCGGGCTCGCCCAGGTCGACGAGCCGCGCCGGCTCGGCATCATCCCGGAAGGTCAGGAGAAGCCGCAACAGCCGGACCGACGTCGCGGTCTCGCCGGTGACCGCGATGCGGGCGCCACCGAGCTGCGCCATCGGCCGGCTGGAGAAGAGGAAGACGCTCTGCGCGCGGTCCCGGGTGGCGATGCCGAAGGGCAGCCGCGCGACGGCGCTCTCGAGCCGGATGCAGTCGGCGAGCGCGAGCGGGCCGGCGTCCAGGCGGCCCTCGGCGACCGCCTCGCCGAGGGCGCGGGGCGGGAGCGCGGAGGCGACCGGCCAGGGGAACGCGTGGAAGAAGGGCTCGACGTTCAGGTAGGAGATCCGGCCCACCCGCACCATCAGTCCAGACCCGTCAGCGCGCCGGGAGGCGTTCCGGCATCAGTTCCCGAGCCGGACGACGTCGTTTCAGGCTCAGTTCCATAGCTGGACCACGTTGTAGAGGGCGTCCCGCTCGACCGGGACCTTGCGGGCATCGCGGATCATCCGGAGGATCTGCTCGCGGGCGAGCCCGGCCGGGCTCTCGGCCTTGGCGGCATGGGCGATCCGCTCCTCGACGAGGGTGCCGTTGACGTCGTCGGCGCCGAAGTTCAGCGCGATGGAGGCCGTCGCCTCCCCCATCATGACCCAGTACGCCTCGACGTGGGGGAAGTTGTCGAGCACGAGGCGCGACGTGGCCACCATCCGGAGCCCCTCGATGGGCGACGCCTGGCGGGGGACCAGCTTCGTCTCTCCGATCTGGTAAAGCAGGGGAATGAAGGTGAGGAATCCGGCGGTCTCGTCCTGGACAGCACGCAGGCGCAGGAGGTGCTCGACGCGCTCCTGGTGGGTCTCGATGTGGCCGTAGAGGATCGTGGCGTTGGAGCGGATCCCGAGGCCGTGGGCGAGGCGATGGATCTCGAGCCACCGGTCGGCGCCGGCCTTCCCCGTGTAGCGGAGGGCCTTCTGGAGCCGGGAGGAGAACACCTCCGCGCCCCCGCCGGGCATGGTGTCGAGGCCGGCCGCCTTGAGCCGCACGAGGGCTTCACGTGGCTCGATCTTCCACCGGCGCCAGAAGTAGTCAATCTCCGCGGCCGTGAACGCCTTGATCTGCGCGTGGGGGCGCTCCCGGCGGATCGTCCGGACCAGGTCCTCGTAAGACTCGAACGGCCAGTCCGGATGGTGGCCGCCGACGATGTGAACCTCCCGAATGTCGGGGTCGATCATGGCCACGATCTCGTCGGGCGAGTACTCGAAGGCGCCCGGCTCCCCCTTCTTCCGGGCAAAATCACAGAAGGAGCACGAGAGGACGCAGACGTTCGTCGGGTTGATGTAGCGGTTGATCACGAAGTAGACCCAGTCGCCCGACTTCTTCTGCTTCGTCCAGTGGGCCATGCGGCCGAGCGCGAGCAGGTCCGGGGTCTCGAGGCAGACGAGCCCGTCGGCTGTGTCGAGGCGCTCCCCCGCGCGGACCTTCTCCCAGACCTGCGCGAGCCGCGAGTCACGGAAGCGCATCTCGTCCACCGCTCTCTCCGATCCGGGGCTCCCCGGGGCCGGCGTTCGATCTCACCGATCCGCGCCCAACGCATTCTACGGGCGGCTGCCTCCTTCGTCAACGCAGGAGACGCGGTTCCCGCCCGGTGCGTGTGATATAGTGCGGGACGGTCGCGAGAACGCCCGCGGAGGAGCCTATGACCGGGGAGGGCCCGCGGTACTTCGAGGACATCCAGGTCGGCGACGAGTACCTCTCGCCCGGACGCACGGTGACCGAAGCCGACATCGTCGCCTTCGCCGGCCTGTCGGGAGACTACAACGTCCTGCACACCGACGCCGAGTTCATGCGCACCTCGATCTACGGTGAGCGGATCGCCCACGGGCTGCTCGGGCTCGCCATCCAGTCCGGACTCGGCACCCGAGCCATGCCGCGGCCGCTGGCGACGATCGCGCTCCTCGGGCTCCGGTGGCGCTTCAAAGGCCCGATCAAGATCGGGGACACGATCAGGGTGCGGATCAAGGTCACCGACAAGCGGGAGACCTCGAAACCAGATCGCGGGATCGTGGCTCTCCAGCGCTCCGTCGTGAACCAGCGCGGCGAGGTGGTCCAGGAGGGCGAGACGGACGTCATGGTGGAGCGGCGCAGGTAGCGCGGCGAGGCTCGTGAGCGCGGTTCGGTACTTCGAGGACATCGAGGTCGGCGAGCTGGCCAAGACGCCCGGCCGGACGGTCACGGAGGCCGACGTCGTGCGCTTCGCGGCCATCTCGGGCGACCACGAGGCTCTGGACCAGGTCCGCGGGGAGCCGGGCTTCCCACGGGCCGTCCCGGACATCCTCATCATCGCGCTGACCTCGGGGCTCGGCTTCCGGGTTCCGGTGCCGCAGCCGCAGGTCCTTGCCTTCATGGTGTTGGATTGGCGGTTCCTCGTCCCGGTCCGGGTCGGGGACACGGTGCACTGCCGGCTGCAAGTAACTGCGAAGCGCGGGATGAAGGAGGGTGGCGTGCTCGTCGAGAAGCGTGAGATCGTCAACCAGCGCGGCGAGGTGGTCCAAGACGGGGAGTACAAGCTCCTCGTGGCCCGCCGCCCGCGGTCATGACTGGAGGCCGGTCGTGACACGGCTGCCCCGACTGCTCTACTACCTCTACGCGCGGCGGCTCGAGGGAGAGGTCCGGCGCGGCCCCATCCCGCAGCACGTCGGGATCATCCTCGACGGCAACCGGCGCTGGGCGCGGGCCCAGAGGCTGCGCGATCCGATCGAAGCCTACCGCATCGGCGCCGAGAAGCTCGATGAGGTGCTGGCCTGGTGCGCGGGTCTGGGCATCCCGGCCGTGACCCTCTGGGCCTTCTCTACCGAGAACCTGACCCGCGCGCCGGAGGAGGTGCAGGGGCTCCTCTCGGTCATCGAGGCCAAGCTGAATACCGTCGCGGACGATCCCCGCATTCACCGGAGGCGCGTGCGGGTGCGGGTCGTGGGGAAGCTCGACCTGCTCCCAGACTCGACCTTGGCGGCCGCGCGTCGGGCGGAGGCGGCGACGGCGGAATACGGCGACCTCGCGCTCACGTTCGCCCTCGCGTACGGCGGCCGCCAGGAGATCGTGGACGCGGTACGTCGCCTCATCAGGGATCGAGCGAAGCAGGGCGCCGGAATCGAGGAGATCGTCGAGGGCGTGACCCAGGAGGAGATCGGGCGCTGCCTGTACACCGCGGACCTGCCCGATCCCGACCTCATCATCCGGACCTCCGGCGAGGTCCGCCTCTCGGGGTTCCTCCTGTGGCAGAGCGCCTACAGCGAGTTCTACTTCTGCGACGCGTACTGGCCGGCGTTCCGCAAGATCGACTTTCTCCGCGCGATCCGAAGCTACCAGCAGCGGGAGCGTCGCTTCGGCGTCTGAACGCCGTGAGCCGATCCTCGTCCCCATGCCCCGAGTCCTGATCACGACGGCGCCCTACGGCTCGGGCCACGACCGGGTGGCCGCCGCGCTCGCTCTAGCGTTTGCCGCCGAGGGCGCCGGCGTGGAGATCGCCGATCACTTCGCTCGTTTCGTCTCGCCCACGTTCGCCCGGGGGTCGCGCGCCCTCTTCTGGGCGATCCTGCGGTGGGCGCCCTGGCTCTGGGGATGCGCGTACGCGCTCGCGGCGCGGCTGCCGACGCAGTCGGCCGCGATGGCGGGGATGAACCGGCTCGGCCGGCGCGGCCTGGGTCGCTACCTGGCGGCGGCGCGTCCGGATGCGGTGGTTCACGTGCACCCCACGGCGGCGGGGGCGATGTCGTGGCTCCGCGGACGTGGCCTGACCGCGATCCCCCACGCGGTCGTGCTCACCGACTTCGCGGCGCACCCGCAGTGGATCTACCCCGAGGTGGACCGCTACTTCGCGCCGGCCGACGCGATCTGCCACGGGCTCGTGGCGCAGGGGGTGCCGGCCGAGCGCATCGTGGTGAGCGGCGTCCCGATCGACGTCGCGTTCGCGACTCCCCCGGACCGCGCCGCGCTCCGGGTTCAGCTCGGGCTCGCGCCGGACGTGCCGGCCGTCCTGGTGATGGGCGGCATGCAGGGAGATCTGGGCGGCATCGCCGAGCTCTGCGACGTCCTGGGGGGCCTACCCGCGACGTTCCAGGCGGTCGCCATCTGCGGGGATCACGCGAAGCTGGTGGAGCGCCTTCGGGCGCGCTTTGCCGGGGACCACCGCTTTCGGATCCTCGGCCGCGTGAGCGACGTGCACCGATTCATGGGGGCGGCCGACCTGGTCGTGACCAAGGCGGGGGCTGCGACCTGCGCGGAGGCGTTGGCCCTCGAACGACCCCTGGTGTTCTATCGCTCGCTCCCCGGCCAGGAGCGGGCCAACGAGGCCTGCATCGAGGCGGCCGGGGCCGGCGTCAGGGCCCGCGATCGCGCGACGCTGAGGGACTGCCTCACGGCGCTCCTGCGGAATCCGGCGTGGAGGGCCGAGCTGGGGGCCGCGGCGGCGCGGTTGCGGCGCCCCGAGGCCGCACGCACCGTGGCGAAGGAGATGCTCGCCCTGACCGGAAGCCCTTGAGTGAGCCGGGCACGGACGGCGGCGCTGGTCGGCGTGGCGGCCTGGGTCGGCTATGGCTGGGGCGCTCAGTGCGCCCTCCCGCTGCTGGCGGTGCGGCGCGGTCCGGCCGGCCGGCGCCAGGTGAGCCTGACCTTCGATGATGGCCCCGACCCGGAGGCGACGCCCGAGCTGCTGAGGATCCTCGCGGCGCGCGGCGCCCGTGCGACGTTTTTCCTCATCGGCGAACGGGCGGTCCGCCACCCGCAGATCGTGCGTGCGATCGTGGCCGGGGGCCACGAGGTGGGAAACCACACGTGGCATCACCGGAACGCCTGGTTCCTCGCCCCCGGGGCCACGGCGGAGGAAATCGCCGGCGGGGCGCGGATTCTGGCCGACATCACCGGTCGGGTGCCCGCGCTCTACCGACCGCCGTGGGGCATCGTCAACGTGCCCGCGCTCCGGGCGGCGCGCCGCTCGGGGTTCACGACCGTGCTCTGGTCGATTCAGCCCGAGGGGCTCCGCCCACGCGCCCCGGCGGAACAGCTTCGCTACTGCGCGCGGCGGCTTCATGACGGCGCGATCGTGGACCTCCACGACGCCCCGGGGCTTCCCGGGGCGCCGGAGCGCCTGCTCCGGTTGATGCCTGACCTCCTCGACCTCGTCGCGGAGCGAAACTACGCGCCCGTCACCGTCGGGACTTTGCTCGCCGCGCCCTGACGCCGAGGCGTCCCCTCCCGGGCTGCCATAGCCGCGGCGGCCTGCTAGAATAGCGTCACTCCACGTCCACCACGCCAGGGCCACGGGGAGCGGCGCCCGGACACCGCCGGGCGGAAGCGCCGCGACCAGACGGAGGACGCCACGATGGATCCGAGGCACAACAGCCGCGTGCTTCTCGAAGGGCCGGATCGCGCGCCGGCCCGGTCGTACTTCAAAGCCATCGGCTTCACCGACGAGGACCTTGCGCGTCCCCTGATCGGGGTCGCCCACTGCTGGATCGAGGTGACGCCCTGCAACTGGAATCACCAGAAGCTCGCCGAGAAGGTCAAGGCCGGGATCCGTGCGGCCGGCGGGACGCCCATCGAGTTCAACACGGTCTCGGTGACGGACGGGATCGCCATGGGGACCGAGGGGATGAAGGCCTCGCTGGTCAGCCGGGAGGTCGTGGCGGACTCGATCGAGCTGGTCGCGCGCGGCCACCTCTTCGACGCCGTCGTGGGGATCTCCGGGTGCGACAAGACCATCCCGGGCACGGTGATGGCGCTGGCGCGGCTGAACCACCCCGGCGTCATGCTCTACGGCGGCTCCATCATGTACGGGGAGTACAAGGGCCGCCGCCTCACCGTCCAGGACGTCTTCGAGGCGGTGGGGGCGTACAACGCGGGCCGCATCCCGAAGGAGGAGCTGAACGGGATCGAGAGCCACGCCTGCCCCGGCGCCGGGGCTTGCGGCGGACAGTTCACGGCGAACACCATGGCGACCGCCTTCGAGATGCTCGGGATCTCGCCGATGGGGTACAACGACGTGCCGGCGGTGGACCCGCGCAAGGAGGAGGTCGCGTTCGAGACGGGGCGCCTCGTGATGGACCTCCTGCGGAAGGGTGTGACGCCGCGGCGGATCATGACGCGGAAGGCGATCCTGAACGCCATCGCCGGCGCGATGGCGACCGGCGGCTCGACCAACGTGGTCCTGCACCTCCTGGCGGTGGCCCGCGAGGCGGGCGTCCGGCTGTCCATCGACGACTTCGACCGGGTGTCGCGGAAGACGCCGCTCCTCGCGGATCTGAAGCCTGCCGGCCGGTTCACCGCTCCCGAGATGTACCAGGCGGGTGGGATGGCCGTGGTGGCCAAGCGCCTCCTGGACGCGGGGCTGCTCCACGAGAGCGAGCTGACGGTGACGGGTCGGACGATCGGAGAGGAGGCGGGGGCGGCGCGGGAGACGCCCGGCCAGGAGGTGATCCGTCCGCTGACGAATCCGCTCAAGCCGGTCGGCGGCATGGTGATCCTCCGCGGGAACCTGGCTCCCGAGGGGTGCGTGCTCAAGCTCGTCGGGCACGAGCGCGTCGTGCACCGCGGGCCGGCCCGGGTGTTCGACCGGGAAGAGGACGCGTTCGCCGCGATCAAGGCGAGGAAGATCAAGGCCGGCGACGTGGTCGTGATCCGCTACGAGGGGCCGCGCGGCGGGCCGGGGATGCGCGAGATGCTGGCGGTGACGGGCGCGCTCCAGGGGGCCGGGCTCGGTGCCTCGGTGGCGCTGCTCACCGACGGCCGGTTCTCGGGGGCAACGCACGGCTTCATGGCCGGCCACGTCGCCCCAGAGGCGGCGGTGGGCGGTCCGATCGCGGCCGTGCGGAACGGCGACACGATCGCCTTCGACGTGAAGCGGCGGCGGCTCGACGTCGAGCTGACCGCCGCCGAGATCCGCAAGCGCCTGAAGAGCTGGAGGGCGCCGAAGGCGCGCTACACGTGGGGCGTCCTGGCGAAGTACGCGCGCATGGTCTCGTCAGCTTCCGAGGGGGCCGTCACCGGCTAGCGCCGTGGCCGATCCCCGTCGCAGCCCGGCGTCCTCGGTCGTCGGCGG
>CAZDYT010000099.1:0-9856 GCA_964509395.1 uncultured bacterium | reverse complement strand
CAGGCCCGAGGCGTCCCGGTGATACCGTTGTCGGGAGGGGGGTTGGAGGGTGGCGGGAGGTCCCGAACATGGCATTCTGGGTGACCCAGATGTTCAACGGGATCTCCTACGGGGCGCTGCTCTTCCTCCTCGCCGGGGGGCTCTGACCGCGGCGCGGTCGGGGGCGGCGCTAAGGCGTTCGCTGCCATCGCTGGAGTTCGACGATTTCGTCCGGGATTCCGGGGTGGGATTGCGGCAGGACCAGCCGACTCGTGCGCGCGAGTACATACCCGGCGCCGGACAGTTGCGCTCGCGGCGGAAGGGAAGGAATCCCGTCCTGACTCGGATCCCAGTTGAGAACCCACCATTCGCGGTGCCGCGTCAGCATCGAAGGATCCACTGGCCCGCTGTTGAGTCGAGTGCGATCCCCGTCCACGGCCTGCAGCACGTACCACTGGGCCGTCATCGACAGGGAATCGAACGCGCCCATCAGCCATACCCCGCTGTCGGCGAGGCGATCGTGTTTCCAGGCGGACATCAGCTCGTACAGGTCCTTGTGGGCTTTCGTGTGATACGGGTGCAGCACGTCACGAGCCGTGCCGCCCACCGCGAGCACGAGCAGTGTGAGGCTGGCGATGACGCCCGCTGTCCGTCGCCTCTCCGCGGTGTTGAATGCCGAGACGATGCCCTCGATGGCAGCCCCGACGAACAGGCAGATGGCCGGCGCCAGGTGCTGCGCCACGCGGGCACTGCCGCCGTAGGGGTAGCCTCGAAGCACCGCGGCGACGAACGTGAGCGCGAAAATCGACCCCAGCAGGAGCAACAGAGTGGTCTGCCCGCGCTTGAGAAGCAGGCGGATGCCCACGAGGGAGAGGATCAACGTCATCGTGCTGGCGCCGTTCTTTCCGCCCAGCGGATAGCTCATCATCTCCGCCGTGTGGACATCGATCAGCCATCCGATGAATCCGATCGGGTTGGCGGGAGGAAAACCGCGCACCCAGTAGAGCAGCATTTTCCCTTGCGTCTGCTCGAACTGACCGGCGGCCGAAAGGTAGAAGAGCCCCGCGAACGACATCACGGCGGCCGCGTTGTAGGCGGCAAATAGCGCCCAATCTCCCATTCGCGACTGCCGGCGCAGCAGGACCGGCAGCAAGCCGATGCCGATCGCTCCGGCCACGAACACGCCCGGGTAGGAGAGCACGAGCGCGAGGGGAGTCACGAGGATCAAGAGGACCAGCCAGCGGCGTTGCTCCGGCGCGCGACTCCATTGGACCGCGAGCATGAGCAGCGCCGCGGCGACCATCAGATCCGTGCCGTATGGCTTGATGTCGAGCGAATATCGCGTGACGTAGTGAGTGGCCGTCAGGACACCCACCGAAGACACGGCGCCCAGTGGCGGAAGCGCGAGCCATGCCAGCCGCGCAAAGAAGAACAGCGCCGCCAGACCCGTGATCAAGGGAAACAGACGCAGCGCGTACTCGGAGGTGCCCAACTGCTGAACGGCTGTGAACAGCGCCGCCAGGAATCCGAGGGGCGCAACCTGTGCGTGATCGAGCGGGCGGAGCAATTCGGCGTAGGTGTGACGCTGGACCACGTTCAGCATCACCGCAGCCTCGTCGCCCCAAAGAGGAAACCCCAGGCTGTAACGAATGATTCGCCATACCACGCCAGCGGTGAGCAGAATCACGGTCCACGTGCGCGCATGCGCGGACCAATCGATTGCGCTGTCGCGTGACCGGGCCATCTGAGCGACGCAAGCGTGACGCGGTGAGAAGGAGAGAGGCGCCCCGGGGCGCCTCTCCTGTCCCGGAGCAGGGGACTGGCTGATCCGGTCGCGTTACTCCGGCTGCTTGACGACCCGCATCCAGGGCCGGGGCGCCTTCCAGCCTCCGGGGAACCTCTGCTTCGCCTCCTCGTCCGGCACGGCGGGCACGATGATGACGTCCTCGCCCCGTTTCCAGTTCACCGGAGTGGCGACTTTGTGCTTGGCCGTCAGCTGGACCGAATCCAGCAGGCGGAGCACCTCGTCGAAGTTGCGCCCGGTGCTCATGGGATAGGTGAGCATCACCTTGATCTTCTTGTCCGGTCCGATCAGGAACACCGAGCGCACCGTCGCGTTGTCCGCCGCCGTCCGGCCTTTCGCCGCGCCGCTGGCGTTGGGGTGCAACATGTCGTAGAGCTTCGCGACCTCGAGGTTGGTGTCGCCGATCAGCGGATAGTTGGGGGCGTGCCCCTGGATCTCCCGGATGTCGTTCGACCACTTCTTGTGGTCGTCGACCGAGTCCACGCTGAGCCCGATGATCTTGCAGTTACGCTTGTCGAACTGCGGCTTGAGCCCGGCCATGTAGCCGAGCTCGGTCGTGCAGACCGGCGTGAAATCCTTCGGATGGGAGAACAGGATGGCCCAGCCGTTCCCGATCCACTCGTGGAAGCGGATGGTGCCCTCGGTGGTCTCCGCGGTGAAGTCCGGTGCTTCGTCGCCCAACCGCAATGCCATGGTTCGCCTCCCCTCGCTATGTCGGTCACGACCCTCTGACGGACTGCCCGGGCCCTCTGGCTCCAGCGCTCAGCCTACCCCAGTGGGAGCCGTGACAGCCTTGACCCTCCCCCGTCCGGCACCCTGACGTCTCCCAGGTGCGCGCCTGAGCCGGTGCGCCCCTGGTCGAGCCTGGCCTTCTGCCGCGCGTCGATCCCGTCGCGCGCACGTCGCGCGTAGTGGGAATAAAGCACGGTTCCGGGCGAGGCGTCAAGCGCTGCGATCTGCCTTACAGGCATCACGGACCCAGGCGCCTGTGTCTGGGAACGAGCTCTAAGCGACTGCGTGGGACAGGGTTACTCTCCGCTGCCTCGGAGATCCTCACCCCCCTCCTTCAGCGCCGCTTCCGCCTGCTGGAGCCAGAAGCCCATGTCCATCTCGCGGTACATGGTCGTGGCGGTGGTGAGCTGCTCCCGCGCCAGGTCATGGCGTCCGCTGCGCACGTAGAGCTTACCGAGACCAAGGTGGCAGTGGGCCAGGAGCGGGCGCATCCCCAGCTCGTTCGCCAGCGCCCAGGCATCCCGGTACGAAGCTTCAGCCTGCTCGACCTCGGACGGATCGCGGTGCGCGGCGATCTCAGCGACGAGCCGGGCCGCCCACGCCTGGTATCCGCGCTCCTTCTGGGTGCGGGAGAAATCAAGAGCCTGTCCGGCAACCCCTGCGGCCTCATCCAGGCGTCCCGCCAACAGGTAACCTTCGCCGAGCCAGCCGATCCAGAGCGCCCTGAACGGGCGCCCCGTGACTCGCTCGGTGCATTGCTCCAGTAGCGGAAGCGCCTCCCCGAGGCGCCCGGACAGGGCGTAGGCATACCCCAGCTCGGACGCGGTGATTGACAACCACGGGACGATGTTCGCGTCCTGGCAGAGTGCGCGGGCTCGTTCGAGAACCGGAATCGCCTCGCCGAGGTCTCCCTTGCTGCGGCGCAGACTGCCAACCGCGGTGTACGCCGCAATGCGGCTCAACGGCTCCCCCACCTTCTCGGCGATCCGAACCCCTTCCTTCGCCCGCCCGGCTCCCTCGGCGAACCTCCCCAACTCGGCGAGCGACCAGGTCAGGTACGTCCGTGACATCACGGAAGGCAGCGCCGGCATTCCGAGGCGCTCAACGGCGAGACTCCCTTCCAGGGGAGCGAGGCTCTGAGTCAGGAGGTCGATCGCGCGCTCGTGGGCACCGAGCACATGATAGATCCAGCCGAGACGCGAACTCGCCTGAACCCGAAGGGCGACATCGTCGAGTTCGCCTGCACTGTCGAGGGCGCGTTGGCCGGACTCGACGGCGCGCTCATTGTCTCCTATGTGCCAGAAGTGGGTACCCAGATAGACCGCAACCCAGCCCCGGCGACGCCGATCGTCCAGGGCTCGCGCGAGAACGTCGGCCTCCTCGAGGTGATCCAGAATTCGGTCGGACTCTCCGAGCGGATAGAGGGCGTTGCGCAGGTCGAGGCGCAGATCCACAGCCTGCTCAGCCATCTCGCGGCTGTGGGGACAGTGCGCCAGGGCGGCCAGCGCCTGCTCGAAGCAAACGACGGCCTCGCGGTGAGCCGAGCGAAGGGCCGCTTTGGAACCGGCCTGTCGGAAGTAGCTGAGGCTCTTGTCCCACACCTCGCCTCGGTACGCGTGATGCGCGAGCGCCTCCGCGTATTCGCCGAGGCGATCGGGACACAGCCGCTCGAGCGCGTCCGTGATCTGGGCGTGAAGGGCGCGCCGCCGGTCTCCGAGGAGGCTTTGGTAGGCCACCTCGTGCGTGAGGGCATGCTTGAACGTGTATTCGAGGTCGGGGAAGAGGCGCGCCTCATAAAGGAACTCGGCACTTTGAAGATGCGCGAGGGCGCGACGCACCGCGTCCTCGGGAAGCGGAGCGATCGCGTGGAGTAGGGCGAAGGGCACATCCTTGCCAATCACGGCGGCGGTCTGGAGGAGCGCCTTCTCCTCCTGCGGCAGCCGGTCGATGCGAGCCGCCAGGACCGCCTGCACCGTGGCCGGGACTTGAATGCTCCCGACAGGCTTGCTCAGCCGATACGCGCCACGGTCCCCCGTGAGGACCCCCGTCTCGACCAGCGTGCGGACGCTCTCCTCCAAGAAGAAGGGGTTTCCCTCCGTCCGCTCGATGAGAAGCTGCTTGAGCGGCTGAAACCCGGTATCGGTCCCCAGCAGCGCCTGGAGCAGTTCCTCGGCGCTCTCGGGAGGCAGGGGGTCGAGGCGAAGCTGCGTGTAGTAGGTCTTGCTGCCCCAGCGGTGCTCGTACTCGGGGCGGTAGTTGACGAGCAGCAGGATCCGCGCCGTCGGAACGCTGTCAATGAGGGTGTCCAACAGCGCCTGCGTCTCGGTATCGATCCAGTGGAGGTCTTCGAAGACCACCAGCAACGGCTGGATTTGGCTTTCCCGCAGGAACAGCCGCTTGACGGCGTCGAGGGTCCGCTGGCGCCGTTGCAGCGGGTCAAGGGCTTGCCACTGGGAGTCCTCAACTGGCACGTCCAACAGACTCAGGACGGCAGCGAGCGTTGGCTCAAGCGCCCGATCGAGCGTCAGGAGCTTGCCCGTGACCTTCTCGCGAACTTTCCGTTGGTCGTCCCGATCTTCGACCTGGAAGTAGCCCTTGAGCAAGTCGATCACCGGGAGATGCGGGGTCGCCTTGCCGTATGACACGGAACTGGCCTGCACGATGAGCCAGCCGTGCGTCCGGTAGGAGTGCGTGATCTCCCACGCGAGCCGCGATTTCCCCACGCCCGGCTCCCCGACGATGGCGACGACCTGGCCGTGACCCGTCGCCGCCCGGCTGAGCGCCTCCCGTAGCCGCTCGAGCTCGCGGTCCCGCCCCACGAACCGCGTGAGCCCCCGCGCCGCCGCGGCGTGGAGGCGCGAGCGCCGGGGTCCGGCCCCGACCATCTCGTAAACCTCCACCGGCGTCTCCAGACCCTTCACCGGCACCGGCCCGAGGGGTCTGACCGCTACGTACCCCTCCGCCAGGCGCAGCGTGTCGGCCGTCACCCGGATGCTGCCGGGGAGCGCGATCTGCTCCATCCGGGCCGCCAGATGCGTGGTCTGGCCGATCGCGGAGTAGTCCATCCGAAGGTCACTGCCGATGGCCCGGACCACCACCTCGCCGGAGTTCAAGCCCACGCGGACCTGCATCTCCACGCCGTGCGAGCGGCGCGTCTCCTCCGCGTACCGGCGGATAGCGGCCTGCATGTCCAGCGCCGCGTAGCAGGCCCGGACCGCGTGGTCCTCGTGAGCGACGGGCGCGCCGAAGAGCGCCATGATCCCGTCGCCCATGACCTGATTCACCGTGCCTTCGTAGCGATGGACGGCTTCCATCATGCGCACGAGGACAGGATCCAGCAGCGTGCGCGCCTCCTCGGGGTCGCGGTCGGCCAAGAGCTCCATCGAGCCCTTCAGGTCGGCGAAGAGCACCGTGACCTGCTTCCGCTCCCCTTCGAGGGACGTGCGGGAGGTGAGGATCTTCTCGGCGAGGTGCTTGGGGGTGTACGCGTCCGGGGAGGCGAAGCGAGGCTCGGCGGTAGGTGGCGTTCTGGTAGGCGTCCCACACTCGGGACAGAACTTAGCCCCAGCCGACAGTTCGGTGCCGCACTGGGCGCACGCTAGAGTCAGCCGGGCACCACACTCCTCGCAGAACTTCGCCTGCGGCCGGTTCTCCTGCTGGCACCGGGGGCACTGCATGCCGGAGCCTCCAATCGGGGATGCGCCAAGCCTAGCCCCCGGCGCTGAACAGGTCAACAAGCAGCTTGACGGCCCCCAGGCGTGAGCGTAGAGTCCGCCCATACCTCCGAGTCCGGCCTTGCGTGGTGGGGAGGGGCGCATGCCCCACTGGGCCCTGGACAACCGATGCCCTCGCGAACCATGGAGATGGCCGACGGGGGCGCTTGTGCGTTGGTGTCCCGCCAATCCGACTCGCGTGCCGACGTGCTGACCCCTGCGTTCCCGGACGCAAGCAAGCAAGTGCACGGCCTTCGTGCTCGCCGTGCACCGCATGCCGATGGGCGACCAAGACAAGTCTCGGCGAGGGAGACCCATGATGCGAGGCCGGGGAAAAGTAAGGCGACGTAGCACCTTGCGGGAGGAGCTCGCGGCGCGAACGCGGGAACTCCAGGCGGCCTTCGAGCAGCAGGCGGCGACGAGCGAGATCCTGCGGGTGATCAGCAGCTCGCCGACCGACCTCCAGCCGGTGCTGGATGCGGTGGCGGAGAATGCCGCGCGGCTCTGCGAGGCGGTCGATGCTAACATCTGGCGCCTGCATGGCGACGTGCTCCGACTGGCCGCGTGGTACGGGTCGCTTCCAAGACCCCCGGCCATGGTTCGTGGTGAGGAAGGAATCCCTCTGAACCGGGGTTCGGTCACGGGCCGGGCCGTCGTTGACCGTCAGCCGGTGCACGTCCGGGACCTCGCGGCGACGGACGAGACGGAGTTCCCTGAGGGCCGCACCTATCAGCGAGCGATGGGGCATCGGACCACCCTGGCGGTGCCCCTGCTGCGCGAGGGCGTCCCGCTCGGCGCCATCCTGATCCGCCGCATGGAGGTGCGGCCTTTCTCGGACAAGCAGGTCAAGCTTCTCCAGACCTTCGCCGACCAGGCGGTGATCGCGATCGAGAACGTGCGGCTGTTCCAGGAGTTGCAGGCCCGGAACCGCGACCTGACCGAGGCGCTCGAGCAGCAGACCGCGACCAGCGACATCCTGCGGGTGATCAGCAGCTCGCCCACGGATCTCCGGCCTGTGATGGATGCGGTCGCCGAGAACGCCGCGCGACTGTGTGAGGCAACCGACGCCCTCATCTATCAGGTCGATGGCGACATCTCTCGGTTGGTGGCGTCGTACGGGTCGATCCCGGCGCCAGCCGAGGTGCCCGTGCAGCGCGGGACCCTGACCGGCCGCGCCCTGCTCACCGGGCAGACGATCCATGTCCATGACCTCGCCGCGGAGGTCGACACGGAGTTCCCTGGCAGCAAGGCGTACCAGCAGCGCTACGACACGCGGACGGCGCTCGTCACGCCGTTACTGCGCGAAGGGATCGCCATCGGGACGATCTTGATTCGTCGCATCCAGGTGCGTCCGTTTTTGGAGGCGCAGATCAGGCTGCTCGAGACGTTCGCCCGCCAGGCCGTCATCGCGATCGAGAACGTGCGGCTCTTCCGCGAGCTCCAGGCTCGCACCGAGGAGCTGACGCGCTCGGTGCAGGAGCTGCGGGCCCTCGGCGAGGTCGGTCAGGCGGTCAGCTCGACCCTCGACCTCCAGACGGTGCTCACGACGATCGTGGGTCACGCCGTCGAGCTCTCCGGCACCGACGGCGGGGCGATCTACGAGTTCGACGAGGCGGCCCAGGAGTTCGAGCTGCGGGCGACCCATGGGATGAGCCGGGAGCTGATCACGGCGATCCGGCAGGCGCGCCTCCGGCTGAACGACACGGTCGTGGGTCGGGCCGCGGTGACGCGACAGGCGGTCCAGATCCCGGACCTTCTGGAAGAGCCAGCCTACCCGATTCTGGAGATCCTGAAGGAGGCCGGATTCAGGGCCGTGCTGGCGGTCCCTCTCCTGCGCGAGGAGCGCATCATCGGGGCGCTGATCGTTCGGCGGCGGGTGCCCGGGCGCTTTCCCCGAGAGACGGTGGATCTGCTTCAGACCTTCGCCACGCAGTCCGCCCTGGCGATCCAGAACGCGCGGCTCTTCCGGGAGATCGAGGCCAAGAGTCGGCAGCTCGAGGCCGCCAGCCGCCACAAGTCCGAATTCCTGGCCAACATGTCCCATGAGCTTCGCACCCCGCTCAACGCCATCATCGGCTTCTCGGAAGTCCTCCTCGAGCGGATGTTCGGGGAGCTGAAGGAGAAGCAGGCCGAGTATCTGCAGGACATCCTCGGCTCCGGCCAACACTTGCTCTCGCTCATCAACGACATCCTCGACCTCTCGAAGGTGGAGGCGGGGCGGATGGAGCTGGAGGTGACCCCGTTCAACCTTCCCGCGGCGCTCGAAAACGCGCTCACCCTCGTCCGGGAGCGCGCCCAGCGCCACGGGCTCAGGGTGCACCTCAGGGTGGACGACCGGCTGGGCGAGATCGCGGGCGACGAGCGGAAGGTCAAGCAGATCCTCCTGAACCTGCTCTCGAACGCGGTGAAGTTCACCCCGGACGGGGGGCAGATCAGCGTCACGGCGGGCCTCACCGATGGCGCTGTGGAGATTTCCGTAAGCGACACGGGGATCGGGATCGCGCCGGGGGACCAGGCGGCGATCTTCGAGGAGTTCCGGCAGGTGGGCGGCCCGCCGGGGCGCAGGCCCGAGGGGACGGGGCTGGGGCTCACGCTGGCGAAGAAGTTCGTCGAGCTCCACGGGGGCCGGATCCGGGTGACCAGCGAGGCGGGCAAGGGGTCCACGTTCACCTTCACCCTCCCCCTCGGGCGATGACACCGTCTTGGACGGCGCCTCGGCTCGTCGCGAGTCCCCATCCCCGCATTGGGGCGGTGGCCAAAACAAGGAGGCCCGCGTGAGGTTCGGCACGGTGGGACTGCTCGTCGCCCTCGGCCTCCTCGCCGCGCCGCTCGCCGCCGAGGCGCAGTCGGTGGGGAAGGTGGCACGAATCGGCATTCTGATGAACGCGACCCCGCCCGCTCCATATCTGGAGGCGTTCCGGCAAGGGCTACGAGGGCACGGCTGGATCGAGGGCCAGAACGTCGCCATCGAAGTGCGATCTGCCGAGGCCAGGTTCGAACGCTTGCCCGACCTCGTGGCCGACCTGATGCGGCTCAAGGTCGACGTTCTCGTCACGGGGGCGAACCCGGGCATCGCGGCGGCCAAGCAAGCGACCACGACGATCCCCATCGTTTTTGTGGGCGCCGTGAATCCCGTCGAGGCCGGGTTTGTGGCGAGCATAGCGAGACCCGGTGGCAACATCACGGGGTTAAGCTTCAACGTCGGGCCGCAGCTGGTGGCGAAGCGGTTACAGCTCTTCAAGGAGGCTGTGCCCTGGGTCTCCCGCGTCGCCGTGCTCTGGAATCCGGCCGTTCCCGGCCTGGCGCCCAACTGGCAAGAAGCGCGGGTCGCGGCCCGGGCGCTGGGGGTGACGCTCCAGTCGGTGGAGGTCCGCGGGCCCGACGAGCTCGAGGCGGCCTTCGCCGCGGTACTCCGGGAGCGCGCGGACGCGCTCTGGGTCTGGGCGGAGGCCATGCTGACCACTCATCGGCGGCGGGTCATCGACTTTGCCGCCAGGATCCGCCTCCCAACGATGTCTCCACTAAGGGACTATCCCGACGACGGGGGCTTGATGTCGCACGGGGTGAGCCTGTCCGACCTCTACCGCCGCGCCGCCTCCTACGTGGACAAGATCCTCAAGGGCGCCAA
>CAZDYT010000098.1:0-10064 GCA_964509395.1 uncultured bacterium | reverse complement strand
CGTGCGGGCGATGACGGCGGTGAGCCAGGTGATCTTCCTCGTGAGCCCGTCCCACAACCTGGTCACGGCGCTGATCCTGTCGTGGGTGGAGTACGGCACGATCGGCCGCGGCGCCGCGCTCTCGGCGGTCCTCGTGGTCACCCTCGTCGTCGCGATCGCCGCGCTCTACCTCGGCACGGCGCGGCTCGGGCCGGAGCAAGAGGTGGGGCCAGCGTGACGGCAGCGGTGGTCGGAAGCAGCCATGCGGGAATCCCGGTGCGGCTCGAGCGCGTCGCGAAGCGGTTCGGGCCGATCACCGCGCTCGAGGACGTCACGCTGACCGTCCCGCCGGGGAGCCTCGTGACGCTCCTCGGGCCGTCCGGCTGCGGGAAGACGACGACGCTCCGGATCGTCGCGGGGCTCGAGCAGCCGACGAGCGGCCGCCTGTTCATCGGCGAGCGGGACGTGACGGGGCTTCCGCCGAGCGCCCGCAACGTGACGATGATGTTCCAGTCCTATGCCCTCTTCCCCCACCTCTCCGTCTTCGAGAACGTCGCCTACGGGCTTCGCGTCCAGCGGCGGCCGGCTCCGGAGGTACGGCAGCGGGCGGAGGCGGCGCTCGAGCTGGTCGGCCTGCCCGGCTTTGGAAGCCGGCAGCCGGGCCAGCGCTCGGGGGGGCAGCAGCAGCGCGTCGCGCTCGCGCGCGCGATCGTCATGGAGCCGGAGGTCTTGCTCTTCGACGAGCCGCTCTCGAACCTCGACGCCAAGCTGCGCAAGCGCGTCCGCGGGGAGCTCAGGCAGCTTCAGCGCCGCCTGGGGATCACGAGCCTCTACGTCACGCACGACCAGGCCGAAGCCCTCGCCATGTCCGACACGGTCGTGGTGATGAACCAGGGGCGGGTCGAGCAGGTGGGGACGCCGGTCGAGCTCTACCGCCGCCCGGCGACCCGCTTCGTGGCCGACTTCGTCGGCGAGGCGAACCTCCTCCCGGCCACCTACGACGGGCAGCGCGTCCGGCTCGGCCGCTACGCGTTCGCCTTCACGCAGGACGATGTGATCGCGGGACCGGTGACGCTGATGGCGCGGCCGGAGGCGGTGCGGCTTCGCAAGGACGGAGGCGGGCTCCCGGGCCGGGTGGTCACCGCCTTCTACGTGGGCGCGGGCGCCGACTACGGGGTCGAGACCGAGGTGGGGCTCGTCACGGCCGTCGACCCCGACCCCCGCGGGGAGCTCGTCCCCGAGGGGAGCGCGGTCGGGCTCGTCTTCCTGGAGCACGGCCTCTATCTCCTGCCGCCGAGCTGAACGGATAGCGGGTGAGGGCCTGGGTCGCGGCGGAGTTCGGCGCCAGCCTCCTGCCGCTCTGGGTGCCGTCGCCTCTCGACTCATGATCGAGCTGCTCCAGTACCTGATCGGCGGCCTCGTCGTCGGCAGCATCTACGGGTTGGTCGGGATCGGCTACACCGGCGTCTACAACGTCACGCGGATCGTGAACTTCGCCCAGGGCGACTTCGCGATGCTCGGCGCCATGGTCGCGATCGCCGTCTACGAGCTAGGCCTTCCGCTTGCCCTGGCGATCGCGGTCGCCATCGTGGGTGTCGGTGCGGTCGGCGCCGCCCTCGAGCGCTGGGCCATCCGTCCGGCGCGGGCGGACGAGGTCCGCGGGATCATCGTTACGCTGGGCGCCGGTGTGTTCCTCCAGGGGCTGGCCCTGAAACTCTGGGGCACCGACGCCAAACCCATGCCGGCGTTCACCGGCGACCAGCCCCTCTGGCTCGGGGGGGTGACGATTCCCCCGCAGTCACTCTGGGTGTTGGGCACCGCGACGGTGCTCGTCCTCGGGCTCCATCTTTTCTTCCAGGTCACCTACCTCGGCAAGGCGTTCCGCGCGTGCGCGGTGAATCCCTATGCCGCGCGTCTGTCCGGGATCGACGTGCGGACGATGAGCGTGATCAGCTTCGTGTTGAGCGGAGTCCTCGGGTCCGTTGCCGGCATCATCGTGGCCCCCATCGTCCTGGCGCAGTACGACACCGGGATCCCGCTCGGGATCAAGGGGTTCGTCGCCTGCATCATCGGGGGGCTGGGCAAGCCGATCGGGGCCGCGCTGGGCGGAGTCCTGCTAGGGGTGCTGGAGGCGCTGGCCACCGGCTTCGGCGGCTCGGGGTACAAGAACGCGATCGCGTTCGTCCTCCTGCTCGCCTTCCTCTTCCTTCGGCCCGGCGGCCTGCTCGGCGAGCTGGAGCGCGTGGAGCGTTGATGGGAGACGCGCGGTGGTGGATCCCGCTCGGGCTGCTGGGGCTGGCGAGCATTCCGCTCTCGGGGAGCGCGTACCTGACCAACCTCTCGATCGTGGTCGCCCTCCATGCGCTTCCGGCCATTGGCCTCAGCCTGCTCATGGGCTACACGGGGCAGATCTCGATCGGTCACGCCGCCTTCTACGGCCTCGGTGCCTACGGCTCCGCGCTCCTCGCCCTCCGGGGCGGCGTGAACCCGTGGCTCAGCATCCCGCTGGCCGCCGCGACCGTCGCGGCTCTCGCGTGGGGCTTCGGGTGGCTCATCTTCCGCCTGCGGGGTCACCACCTCGCGGTCGCGACGCTGGGCCTCGGGATCATCATCTATGTCGCGCTCGTGGAGCTCCGGACGTGGACGGGCGGGCCCAACGGGTTGCCCGGGATTCCCCCGCTCTCCCTGCTCGCCCGCGATGTCGACACCGACTTCCGCTTCTTCCCGGTCGCCTGGAGCGCCTGCCTGGCGGGGGTCCTCACGGCGGGAAGGCTGATCCGCGCGCCGCTCGGCCTCGCCATGCGCGGGGTCCGGGAGAGCGAGCGGGCCGCGGCGTCCCTCGGCGTGGACGTCGCCGCCGTCAAGCGCCGCATCCTGGTCGTCAGCGCGGTCTATGCGTCCGTTGCCGGGAGCCTCTATGCCCACTACGTCGGCTACGTCAGCCCGCAGCCGTTCGGCGTCGGCTTCTCGATTCGGCTGATCGTGATGGTGGCGGTCGGGGGGTTCGCGAACGTCTGGGGCGCGCTGGCCGGCGCCGCCTTCGTCACGGTCACGGGGGAGGTGCTTCAGGGACTCGGGCACTACGACGTGATGGGGTTCGGCCTCGCGCTCGTCCTGGTGATGGTGCTTCTCCCCGGCGGGCTGCCACAGCTTGTCCGCCGGCTCGGTGGCATGCGCCCGTGAGCGCGACCGCCCCGCTCCTCGCGGTCGAGGGCATCTCCCGACGCTTCGCCGGCCTGCAAGCGCTTCGCGACGTCAGCTTCCACGTGGCGCCGGGGGAGATCCTGGCCCTGATCGGGCCCAATGGCGCGGGGAAGAGTACGCTGCTCAACATCATTGCCGGCGCCCTCCGACCCACCCGGGGCACGGTGTACTTCCGCGGCCAGGCGGTCACGGGGTGGCCGGCCCACCGGCTGAGCCGCGCCGGGATCGCCCGGACGTTTCAGTCACTGGAGCTCTTCCCGAGCCTGACGGTGAGGGAGAACGTCATGGTCGGCGGCGCGGCACGGGCTGGCGTCGGGGTGCTGGCGAGTCTCCTTGCGTGGCCGGCGGTCGGGCGGGCTCGCCGGGCGCTCGAGCGTGCCGCCGAGCAGCACCTGCGCCTCGTCGGCCTCGACGCGAGGGCCCACGAGCCGGCCTCGGTGCTTCCGGCGGGCCAGCAGCGTCTCTTGGCCATCGCCCGCGCGCTCGCGACGGGGGGCGAGTGCCTCCTTCTGGACGAGCCGGGGGCCGGACTGAGCCAGGCGGAGAAGGCGGGGCTCGCCGAGATGATCGTGCGGCTGCCGATCCAGGCGAAGACCGTGGTCTTCGTCGACCATGACATGGCGCTCGTGGGCCAGCTCGCCGAGCGCGTCGTGGTGCTCGACCACGGGGAGCTGATCGCGGAGGGGACCCCCGAGGCTGTTCGGGGCGATCCTCGTGTCATCGAAGCCTACCTCGGGCGGGCGAACGCGCGCGACCCCGGCGGGTCGCGACCTCCGATCGTCCGCGGCGCCCGGCCGCTGCTGGCGGTTCGGGACTTGGACGTGGCGTACGGTGGGGTTCGGGCGCTCCAGGGGGTGTCGCTCGAGGTTCACTCCGGCGAGATCGTCGCCATCGTGGGGGCCAACGGGGCCGGGAAGACCACGCTCCTCAAGGCCATCTCGCGGGTCGTGCCGACGCGAAGCGGGGCGATCGTCTTCGACGGGGAGGATGTCGGCGCCCGCCCGTCCGAGGCCATGGTCCGGGCCGGCGTGAGCCATGTCCCGGAGGGCCGCGAGCTCTACCCCTCGCTCACGGTCTGGGACAACCTCGCCCTGGGGTACTACCCGCGGGCCGTCGGGAGCGGTAACGTGGTGAGGGGGCTCCTGCGCCGGCACGAACGGGAGGTCGCGATCCGTGCTCTGGCGCAGGAGGTCTTCACGCTGTTCCCGGTGCTCCGGGAGCGGCGGGCGCAGCTCGCGGGCACGCTCTCCGGCGGGGAGGGGCAGATGCTCGCCATCGGGCGGGCGCTGATGAGCGCCCCGCGGCTCTTGATGCTGGACGAACCGTCCTTGGGGCTGGCCCCCCAGGTAGTCGGAGAGATCATGGGCCGGCTGGTTCGGCTGCGCGAGGAGGGTCTGACCATCCTGCTGGTGGAGCAGAACGCGCGCGCGGCGCTTACGATCGCTGACCGCGGCTACGTCCTCGGGTCGGGCCGGGTCGCCGCCAGCGGCTCCGGCGCGGAGCTTCTGAGGGACCCGGCGATTGCCCGCGCGTACCTGGGACCACCCACGCCGACAGGTCGGCGACCGCCGCGCGGGAGGGACTGATTCTCGCGACCGGCGGATGCCGACGACAGAGAAGAGGAGCCATCACGACATGACCACGGTCCGACTGCTGGAAGATGGCGAATTCCCCGAGACGGTCGAGCGGCACTTCGTGGAGATCCGGAAGGCCGAGCGGGAGCGGTTCGGGATCCCGCGCATCTCGAACATCTGGCGTTGCATGGCGCACTGGCCGCCGTACGTCGAGGCGACCTGGCGAAAATCCAAGGCCGTCCGCTCGCCCGGCCGGCTGGACGCGCTGACTCGCGAGTGCATCGCGTCGGCGGTCTCCATCTCCAACGTCTGCCGCTACTGAATCGACTCTCATATCGCCGCCGTGATGCGGCTGGGGCTGGACGAGCGAGGCGTGACGGAGCTGATGGCGGCTGTGGACCACACGAGTGGGCTGACGAAGCTGGCCGCAGGGCTCCGCCTGGAACCGGAAATGCTAGAGGCTCCGGCCCCGCCGGGACGCGGGCTCCTGCGGCCTGTATCCGAGGAAACGGCCCAGGGACGGGTCGGCGCGATCTTCATGGAGATCCGGGCGTGGGCCCAGGCCGAGTTCGGGATCGACCGCGTGCCTGCGCTCTGGCTGGCGCTCGGGCACCATCCCATCTACCTGGAGGCCGTGTGGCGGCGCGAGCGGGCGCTCATGGGCGAGGGGGCGATGACGCGCTTGCAGAAGCGCAGCGTCGGCTTCGCCCTTGCGGCCAACAACGTCTCGCCGTACATGATCGAGTACTACGCGGCGGCGCTCCGGCGGCTCGGCCTGGACGAGCGCGGTTTCCTGGAGGTTCTCGCGGTCGTAGACTATTTCAACAACCTCAACACGCTGGCCGACGGCATGGCCATCGAGTCGGACATCAAACCGGGCCTG
The DNA here is from genome assembly GCA_964509395.1 of uncultured bacterium. Lineage (GTDB taxonomy): Bacteria > Methylomirabilota > Methylomirabilia > Rokubacteriales > DASRDR01 > CAZDYT01. The sequence goes on along the minus strand of CAZDYT010000098.1, from coordinate 4,424 downwards.
GGCTACGACTAGGGCCGTTGCAACTATTACTAATCCGAGCGAATCGGGAGACGACCGCACTCGGGGAGGAGGGGACACGATGGGACAGCGATGCAGCATCTGCAGGATCGGTCACGGTGCGCTTGGGGTCCTGCTCGGACTCCTTGTAGCGGGTCCAGCCTTCGGGGCGGAGCCTTACAAGATCGGGGGCCTCCTGGAGACCTCGGGCTTCATCGCGACGCTGGGCAACCCGGGGCTCGAGGGGGCCCGGCTCGCCGTGGAGCAGGTGAACGCCGAGGGCGGGATCAACGGCCGGCCTCTCGAGCTGGTCAACATCAACACGGAGAGCGACGAGACCAAAGCCGTCACCGCCGCCAAGCGGCTCATCGAGCACGAGCAGGTGCTCGCCATCGTGGGCGCGATGAGCAGCGGGTCGTCGTTTGCGATCATCGACACGGTCCAGCGCGCCAAGATGCCGCTCGTCGCCAACGGCGCCTCTCGGGGAATCGTCCTGCCCCCTGACCAGAAGCGCTGGATCTTCCTGGTCCCCCTGACCGACGTCCTCGTGCAGGGACGGATGCTCGAGCACATGAAGCGGCAAGGGTTCACCAAGATCGCGCTCCTGAACTCCGACGTGGCCTTCGGCACGAACGGTCGCGAGCAGCTCGATCGCCACGCGCCGGCTCACGGCATCCGGATCGTGATCCAGCAGACCTTCGGCAACGCGGATCAGGACATGACGCCCCAGCTCACGAAGATCCGCGCCAGCGACGCGGAAGCGACGGTGATTTGGGCGACGGGGCCCGGGCTGGCCATCGCCACGAAGAACCATCGCCAGCTCGGGATCAAGACACCGCTCTACGTCTCGCATGCCGGAAACGACTTCAATTACCTCCGGCTCGCCGGGGACGCCGCCAGCGGCGTCCTGCTGCCGTCCTCCAAGATCTACGTTGCGGGTGCCCTGTCACCGACCGACCCTCAGCGGGCCGTCATCGAGCAATTCGTGGCCGCCTACGAGAAAAAGTACGGGAAGAAGCCCGCCACCTTCGCCGGCAACGGCTACGACTCCGTGATGATCGTGGCCGCCGCCATCCGGAAGGCCGGGCCCGATCGCGAGAAGATCCGGGATGCCATCGAGGAGCTCAAGGGGCACGTGGGCGTCACGGCCGTCTACAGCTACGCGCCGATCGACCACTTCGGCGCGCACGAGGACAGCGTCGTGATGCTCCAGATCAAGGGAAGCGGCTTCGAGCTGCTGAGGTAACCTCAGAGGCCGGCGGCGGCGACGGCGCCGCGGAGGTTCGTGAAGCCCATCCGCGCGTAGGTCAGCGGATGGGCGAGGGCCGGGTCCTGCTCGGCCTCGACGACGAGCCAGCCCGAGTAACCCGCGTCCTTGAGGATCGGCAGCAGGGCCGCGTAGTCGATCGAGCCGTCCCCCGGCACCGTGAAGACACCGGCGACGACGGCGTCGAGGAAGCTCTGGTCGCGCCGTCGCGCCTCGGCGAGGACGGCGGGCCGGACGTCCTTGCAGTGGACGTGGACGAGCCGGCGGGCGTGGCGTCGCGCGGCGCGCGCCACATCGCCCCCCGCGTACGTGAGGTGCCCGGTGTCGAGGAGGAGGCCGACCGCCTGGCCCGTCATACCCATCAGCTGGTCGATCTCCTCCTCCGTCTCGACCGCCGTCCCCATGTGGTGGTGGTAGGCGAGCCGCACGCCCCGCGCCCGCAGGCGCTCGGCCACCTCCGTGAGCTCCTCCCCGAACCGCCTCCAGTCCACGCCCTGGAGCCGGGGCCGCTGGGAGAGCGGCACGCCGCGCTGCCCGTGGACCGCCCCGGTCACCTCGGCGAAGACCATCACCTGGCAGCCCATGTCGGCGAGCAGGGTGAGATGGTCCGCGACGGCCGCCAGCTCCTCCTTCGCCGTGCGGGTGCGGAGCTGCGCGCCGTACCACCCGGAGACGAGCGCCAGACCGTGGCGGTCGAGGATGGGGCGCAGCTCCGCGGCCCGCCGCGGGAACTTCCGGCCGAGCTCGATCCCCTCGTAGCCCGCCTCGCGCGCCTCGCGCAGGCAAACCTCCAGCGGCGTATCGCCTCCCAGCTCGGGGAGGTCGTCGTTGGTCCACCCGATCGGGTTGACGCCGATCCTGATCAATCGGAACCTCCCGCCACCCCCCAACCCCCCTCCCCACCCACCGGGGGGCGGGGGGCTTCGGGCGTACCTCCGGAACCTCCCGCCACCCCCCAACCCCCCTCCCCACCCACCGGGGGGCGGGGGGCTTCGGGCGTGCCGGCCGACCGTGCCACTGCCCTCAGCCCCCGAGCCGCTGGCGGCGGCGCGCCTCGGCGTAGCGCGCGTAGGCGGCGCGCACCTCCGCCCGTGGCGATTCGGCCGGCACCGGCACGTCCCACCAGACCCCGCCGATGGCCGAGGGGGCGAGCGGGTCGGTCTCGATGACGATGACGGTGGTCCGATCGGCGGTCCTGGCACGGGTGAGCGCCGCCTCGAGGTCCGCGATCGACTTCACCTGCTCCGCGCCCGCGCCGAGACTCCGGGCGTGGGCGGCGAAGTCGATCGCCGGCGGCGGGCCGCCCTCCCCCAGGAGGTTGCCGAAGGGCGCCCCGCCGCACGCCTGCTGGAGCCGGTGGATGCAGGCGTAGCCGTGGTTGTCGAGGACCACGATGACGAGCTTCTTCCCCATCGCGGCGGAGGTGGCGATCTCGGAGTTCAGCATGAGGTAGCTGCCGTCGCCGACCATCACGAAGACCTCGCGGTCGGGCAGCGCCATCTTGACGCCGAGGCCGCCCGCGATCTCGTACCCCATGCACGAGTAGCCGTACTCGAGGTGATACCCCTTGGGGTCGGTCGTCCGCCAGAGCTTGTGGAGCTCGCCGGGCAGCCCGCCCGCCGCGCAGACGACCACGTCGCGCGGCCCCGCCGCCCGGTTGACCGCGCCGATCACCTGGCCCTCGGTGGGGGGAACGCCGAGGCCAGGCGCCGTCGCAGCGTCGACCGCGCGGTTCCACTCCGCCGTGAGGCGGCGCCCCGAGGCGGTCCAGCCCTCGGGCGCGCGCCAGGAGCCGAGGGCGGCGCTGAGCTCGGTGAGGCCGCGCCGGGCGTCGGCGACGAGCGGGAGCGCGCCGTGCTTCCGGGCATCGAAGGCGGTGACGTTGAGACCGATGAGCGCGACGTCGGGGTTCTGGAAGAGCGCGCGGGATCCCGTCGCGAACTCGCCCCTGCGGGTGCCTGCGGCGAACACGACGTCCGCCTCGGCGGCGAGCGCGTCGGCGGCGCTCGACCCGGTGACCCCGATGGCGCCGACGGCGCACGGGTGGTTCCAGGGAAGGGCGCCCTTGCCCGCTTGCGTCTCGGCGATCGGGATGGCGTGGCGCTCGGCGAACTCTCGTAGCGCCTCCCACGCGAGGGAGTAGTGGACGCCGCCCCCGGCGATGAGGAGCGGCTTCGAGGCGCGCTTGAGCCGGGCGGCCGCCGTCGTGAGCTGCCCGGGGTCGGGGCCCGCGCGCCGCAGGCGATGGACGCGGGGCTGGAAAAAGGCCGTGGGGTAGTCGTAGGCCTCGGCCTGGACGTCCTGCGGCAGGGCGAGCGTCACCGGCCCGCACGCGGCCGGGTCGGTGAGGACGTCGACGGCGGCCGGCAGGCTCGCGAGCAGCTGCTCGGGCCGGGTGAGGCGATCCCAGTAGCGGGAGACGGGCTTGAAGCAGTCGTTGGCGGTGACGGTCGGGTCCCCGAAGCTCTCCACCTGCTGCAGCACCGGGTCGGGCCCCCGGTTGGCGAAGACGTCGCCGGGAAGCAGGAGGATCGGGAGACGGTCGACGTGCGCGACGGCGGCCGCGGTGACCATGTTGGTCGCCCCCGGGCCGATCGAGGTCGTGCAGGCCATCATGCGCCGCCGGCTGTGCGCCTTGGCGAACGCAATGGCGGCGTGCGCCATGGCCTGCTCGTTGTGGGCCCGCAGCGTCGGCAGATCGTCACGGGCGCCGTAGAGCGCCTCGCCGAGGCCCGCGACGTTGCCGTGACCGAAGATCGCGAAGACGCCGGCGAAGAGCGGGACCTCGACGCCGTCGACCTCGCTCCGCTGGGCGGAGAGGTACTTCACGAGGGCCTGGGCCATGGTCAGGCGAACGGTGCTCATGGGAAACCTCCGGTCTCGGGGGGTGCGCGCGGCCACCGATTTCGGATACTATAGTGTGCCGCGCGGCGAAGCTCAACCTCCGGGCGGCGTCATTCTTCCAGCAGCGTGCGCGCAACGCGTGCCGTGCGGGTCAGGTTCTGTCAGGGGAGTCATCCAGGGGAGGCGAGCCATGCGGGCAAGAGTCGGCGTCATCGCGGTCCTCATCGTCGGTCTCTGGGCACTTGGGGCGACCACGGCCGGCGCCCAGGGCCGGCTGAACCTCCTGTGCAGCCCCGACCCCGCCTGGTGCGAGGCG
>CAZDYT010000097.1:0-10072 GCA_964509395.1 uncultured bacterium | reverse complement strand
CGGCTGCCCGTGCTGGAGGTACGAGGTCACGATGTGCTCGCCGACCTCGCCGTCCGGCACGCGCCGGCCCTGCTCGTCCACCACCAGCGCGTGGTACCAGTCCTCGCAGAGGTGGACGCGGTCGGCGAGCGGGCAGCCCGGGTTGGTGGGACCCAGCTCGGCGATCCCGTACAGATCGTAGACCCTGGCTCCCCACACCTCCGCGATCGCGTCGCGCGTCGTGGGGATCGAGCCGCCGGGCTCCCCCGACACGATCACCACCGAAACCGAGCTCTCCCGGAGATCCACGTTCATCTGGCGCGCCACCTCGCCGAGGTACAGGGCATAGGTCGCCGTGGCGAGCACGACGTCCGGCTTGTAGGCGAGGATCTGGTTGACGCGCCCCTTGGAATCGAGCCCGCCCCCCGAGATGACGGTCCCCCCGAGGCGCCGCACGCCCATGTAGGCGCTCCAGAAGGCCGCAAAGATCCCCCAGTGGAAGGGAAAGTAGAAGGCGTGCTTTGGACGGAGGCCGACGGCCCAGAAGAGGTAGAGCCACGACTCGCCCCAGAGGAGGGAGGAGTAGTAGGTCAGCGGGATGTGGAGCGGCACCCCCGTGGAGCCCGAGGTCTGAAACCGGTGGAGGAAGAAGTCTTCCGGGACCGCCAGGGCCTCGCCGAACGGCGGGCTCACCGCCTGGGCCTCCAGGATCTCCCGCTTGTCGATGATGGGCAGCCGCTTCTCGAAGTCGTCCATCGTGCGGATCTGCGCGGGCGTCACCTTGGCCCGATCCAGGAGGCGCCGGTACATCGGGCTCCGGGCGTAGGCGTACTTGATCAGCGCCTGGAGCTTCCGGAAGTGGGGGCGATCGAGGGCCGCCCGGGGCAGCGTCTGGGTATACGGGTTCCAGAAGCGGGCGCGAAGGGTTCGGTCCTTGAAGAGCGTGAGCGCCACGGCGTCCCGTTCGCGTGTGTCGGCGCTACGGTAGCACCGCCCTGGGCACGCACGCAAGGGTCACCCGCGCTCCGCCACTCGCTGCCGGCCATAGGCTCATCTCCGCCCCGCCGGCACGGCGGGCGCCGCCCGGCCGCGCTCTTCGGGTGGCCGGACGCGACCGAACAGCGCGAGGATGGCCAGGTCGTACACGATCTTGAGGCCGCCCGCCACGAGAAACGGGAGGCCGAGGGCCGGCGCGGCGAGCGTCGCCCCCGCGAAGGCCGGGGCAACGGCGGCGGCGGCGTTGCGGGCGACGGCCGTCAAGCCGGCGGCGGCCGAGCGTTCCTCCGGGTCCACGACCGCCATCGTGTAGGACTGGCGCGTGGGCACGTCGAGCTGGGACAAGAGATGCCGGGCGAGCAGCATGGCGACCGCGAGCGGCAGGCTCGGCATGAGCGGGACGAGCAGGAGGAGCACGTTCGACGGCAAGTGCGTGAACACCATCGTGTTGAGGAGACCGATCCGGTTCGCGATGGGCGCGGCCGCCAGGAAGGAGAGGGCCGCCAGCAGGTTCGTCCCGAAGAAGATGCCGGCCAGCCCCGCGGGCTCGACCCCGTAGCGCAGGTAGAACCAGTACGCCACCAGCCCCTGGACCACGAACCCGCCGGCAAAGGCGTCGAGCGCGAACAACGCGGCGAGCTTCGCGACGATGCCGCGCGAACGGGACACCCCGAGCCACCGCGGATGCTCCCCCGCGATCGTCGTGGCCGCTTCCACGCGCGCGCTCAGGTTGCCGAAGAGGATGAGGAGGATCAGGGCAGCGCTCGCGTACCCCCAGAGCAGGACCCGGTACCCCTGACCCGGCGCCAGGCCGAGGACGGTGGGCACCCCGGCCGCCAGCGCACCCAGCGCGCCCGCCAGCGAGCCGACGAGGTTGTAGGCGGCGAACACGCTCGTCCGGTGCCGAGCCGTCGTCGTCTCCGGGAGCATCGCCTGCTCGACCGCCAGAAACGGCCCCACATCCTTCCCGGAGGGGCTGATGGCGCCGAGAACCGCCGCGAGCACGAGCAGGAGCAGGCGATCCGTCAGGACGAAGGCGATGCCGGCCAGCGCCATCAGGAGCGCCCCGACCACCTGCACCCGGCGGCGGCCGACCCGATCGGCCACGGTCGTGAGCGCGACCGTCATTACCGCGCCCCCGGCGAGGGACGCCGTGAAGATCCAGCCGATGGTGGCGGGACCGAACCCCAGGGAGGCGAGGTAGGGTCCGAGGATCACCGAGAGGACGCCATAGGCGAAGGTGCGCAGGGCGTAGGTCAGAAAGAGGAGCCACCCGTCCCGGGACAGCTCGTCCATCCACCCCGCCCCCCCGCCGCCGGCCATCGAATCAGCGTCCTCCCAGGGAGAAGAAGATGACACGTGCCGGGGGCCGGAACGCCCGCCGCTCAATCATCTCGGCAGCGGACGGGTGACGGTCCCTTCAGGGCTCGCGCTCGACCGGGAACCCCGACTTGCGCCGCCCGGAAAAGCCGTCCCCCAGGATGGTCACCCTCGTGAACGGCCTCTCTTGGCAGAGATGAGGGGGTCGGATGCAACTTGCGTCAACCCCCCCTCCGGGGCGACTCTTGTCAGCGAGGGCGGTCGGGAGAGCGGACCCAAGACCCGACGCCCCTTGGACCCGAAACAGAGGAGGATGCCGATGCGCGACCCTGACTCCAATGCGTCGCACGCAGGAACCCGTCGCGATTTTCTCCGACGGGCGGCCCGGGGGACCGGAGCCGCACTGCTCGGCGGCACGCTCGGGGCGTGGCCTCGGGAGGCCGCCGCGAACGGCAAGGTCGACGCCCTGCTGCTGAGCTGCATGGACTACCGTCTCACCGGCAAGACGACCGCCTACATGCAGTCTCGCGGGCTCGCGAAGAACTACGACCACGTCATCCTGGCGGGCGCCTCCCTGGGCGTCTTGAACGAGAAGTTCAAGCAGTGGGGCGACACCTTCTGGCAGCACGTCGACATCGCCATCGAACTGCACGGGATTCGCCGTCTCATCGTCCTGGATCATCGGGACTGCGGGGCCTACAAGGTCTTTCTCCCGCAGGACCTCTCGAAGGATCGGGGTCTGGAGTTCCGCGTCCACGCGGAGCAGTTGAGGCGCCTCCGGTCCGAGATCGGGGCAAAGCATCCGTCCTTGAAGGTGGAGCTGCGGCTGATGGATCTGGACGGCAGGGTCGAAAGCGTGAGCTGACCCATCGACGGCGACCCCGCGAAGACGGGCGAACCCCCGGCCCCGCGGACCCGAAGGGCCTCCCGGGGGTCTGCCTGTGCTCGTCGTCGAGGAACGGAAGTCACCCCGCGGGGCTGCCTTCCGCCGCCCACGCCGGATCGGGACGGCGCGTGTGCCACTCGGTCGCCTGCTCGTAGGCATAGGCCACCCGCAAGGCCATGTCCTCCTGGAAGGGCTTCGCGTAGATCATGAGCCCGATCGGGAGACCCTCGCGCGTGAACCCACACGGCACGGAGACGGCGCACAGGTTCAGGATGTTCCCGATCGAGGTGTTGCGGTGGTACTTCAGGTTGTGATCGACGTAGCTCTCGCGGCTCGCGTCGATCACCGCCAGCGGGCGGGCCGGGACCATGGTCGCGGGAACGATCACGGCGTCCACGTCGCGCAGGGTCCACTGAACCCGCTCCCGCAGCGCCGCGCACCGACGCAGGAGCGTGAGGTAGTCAGGAGCCGAGAGGGTGCGCCCGGCGATCATCCGGTGGGCCACCACGGGATCGAGCGCGTCGAAGTGGTTGTCCAGGAACTCGCGGTTGACCGCACAGGCCTCCGCGGCGATGAGCAGCGGGCGCTTCTCTTCTGCCCAGGCCTCGGCGACCTCGGGCACCGTGACGCTCCCGAGGTGAGCGCCCAGTGACCGGAACACCTTGCCCGCCTCCCGGACGGCCCTCTCCACCTCGGGGTCCACCTCGTCGAAGAACAGCGTGTCGCCGAACGCGACGCGCAGGCCCTTCACCCCGTCCTTGAGGCCTCGGAGCGCGTCGTGCGGCGCCACGCCCACCGTGGTCTCGTCCCGGACGTCCACGCCCTGCAGCGCCTGGTAGACCAGCGCGGCATCCTCCACCGACCTGGCGAGCGGCCCCACGCTGTCCAGGGTCCAGCTCAGCGGGTACACGCCCGCCCGGCTGATGCGCCCCACGGTGGTCTTCAGGCCCACGATGCCGCAGAGCGCCGCGGGCACGCGCACTGAGCCGCCGGTGTCACTGCCCAGCGCCATCGGTACCAGGCCCGCCGCCACCGCGACGGCGCTGCCGCTCGACGAGCCGCCGGGGGCGTGGGGCGTCGGGTGCCAGGGGTTGTGGGGCGTGCCCTGGTCGTGGTTGATGCCCACGGCGCCGTAGGCGAACTGGACCGTGTAGGTCTTGCCCAGCAGAACCATCCCCGCCGCCGCGAGCCTCCGGACGACGTGGCAATCCTCGCGGGCGACGTTCGCGGCCAGCAGGCGGCTGCCGGCAGTGGTGGGCAATCCTTTCGCGTCGAAGAGATCCTTTGCGGCGTAGGGAATGCCGTGGAGCGGCCCGAGGTCCTGGCCGCCCTTGAGCGCGCTCTCGGCCCCGCGCGCTTGAGCCAGAGCGCGCTCCGGCGCGACCAGGATGAACGCGTGCAGCTGCTTGTCGAGCGCACCGATGCGGTCAAGGAGCTGCTCGACCAGGGTCACGGGGCCGAGGCTGCCGCCACGGATGCGGGCGGCCAAGCCGGTAATGGACTCGAAGGCCAGCGTAGACTCGGGCATTGCCGTCCTCCAGTCTCAGGCTGTCGTGATCGACGCAACGACCCTACCGACCGGCGGGCGGGCCGTCAAGGGCCGCGTGTCGGTCACCACCCTTGACAAAAAACCACGCATGACTGATGGTAGGTTTTTCGAGGCCGAGCGCAAGTGGGCGTGGCCGCGGAAACCAGGGCTCAGGGGACGAGCCACGCGATCTCCGGACCGATGCTCAAAGGGAGGAGAAGGAGGAGCAACATGAAGCGCAAGTGGATACGCATGCTCCCGCTCGCCACGCTGATCGTCTTGGCGCTGATCGGGATCGCGGCCGGGCAAATGGGGATGGACCAGCTCGTTGCCGCCGCCAAGCAGGAAGGTCAGCTCACCGTGATCGCCCTGCCGCATGACTGGTGCGGGTATGGCGAGGTCATCAACGGCTTCAAGAAAAAGTACGGCTTGAAGGTGAACGAGCTCAACCCGGATGCCGGCTCGGGGGATGAAGTCGAGGCCATCAAAGCCAACAAAGGCAACATGGGACCGCAAGCGCCGGACGTGATCGACGTCGGTCTCTCCTTCGGCCCGTCGGCGAAGAAGGAGGGACTGCTCCAGCCGTACAAAGTGGCCACCTGGAACACGATTCCGAACGACCAGAAGGACGCAGAGGGTTATTGGTACGGCGATTACTACGGCGTCCTGGCGTTTCAGATCAACGCCGACATCGTCAAGACCTTGCCGCAGGACTGGCCGGACCTGCTGAAGCCGGCGTACAAGAACTCGGTCGCCCTCGCCGGCGATCCGCGCGTGTCGAATCAAGCGATTCAGGGCGTATTCGCCGCGGGTCTCTCGGCGGCGAAGGGCAACGTGGACAAGGCCGGGGATTCGGGCCTGAAGTTCTTCGCCGAGCTGAACAAGGTGGGCAACTTCGTGCCGGTCATCGGGAAAGTGGCTTCGCTCGCCCAGGGCGCCACGCCCATCATCATCCGCTGGGACTACAACGCGCTCGCCGATCGCGATACGCTCAAGGGCAATCCCAAGGTCGAGGTGGTCGTGCCGAAGAGTGGCATCGTCGCCGGCGTGTACGTCCAGGCCATCAGCGCGTATGCGCCGCACCCGAACGCGGCCAAGCTGTGGATGGAGTACCTCTATTCGGACGAGGGTCAGTTGACCTGGCTCAAGGGCTACTGCCACCCGATTCGCTTCCAGGACCTCGTGAAGACCCGCAAGGTGCCGGGCGACCTGCTGGCCAAGCTGCCGCCGGCGGACGCCTACGCCAAGGCGATCTTCCCGACGCTCGAGCAACAGGACAGAGGGAAGCAAGCCATCACCAAGCAGTGGGATCTGGTCGTCGGCGCGAACGTGAAGTAACCTCCCGCGTCTCGCCCGAGGTCGCTCCGACACGTTCGTGTCCGCGCGGTTCAGATTTCCCCGTCACCTCGGGCCGCCAACCCCTCCCCCGTCCCGACGGGGGAGGGGTCTCGGGGGCTGGATAGCCCCATGGCGCACGTAGCCCGTCTCGACACCCGTCCTTCCGCCGTCGCGCCGTCATGGCTGGGCCAGCTGTCGTGGGCGTGGCTGGGTGTCGTTCCCTTCTTCGTCTTCGCGCTCATGTTCCTGATCTTTCCCACCAGCTTCCTCGCGGTCGGCGGCTTTCAAGACAGTCAGGGCCACTTCACCCTCCGGAACATCTTCGATGTGTTTCAGCCCACCATCATCAGCGCGTATCTGATCAGCCTCGAGGTTAGTGCGGCTTCGGCCATCGGCGGCGCCGTCGTCGGTTTTCTCCTCGCCTACGCGGGGGTTTCGGGCGGCCTGCCCACGTGGGTGCGTCCGACGCTCATGACCTTCTCCGGCGTCGCCTCGAACTTCGCCGGGGTGCCGCTCGCCTTCGCGTTTCTCGCCACACTCGGGCGCACGGGCCTCGTCACCGCAATCCTCATCAACCTCTTCGGGTTCAACATCTACAGCGCGGGATTCAACCTCCTGAGCTTCTGGGGCTTGGCTCTCACGTACATGTACTTCCAGATTCCGCTCATGGTCCTCATCATGGCGCCGGCCTTGGACGGACTCAAGCGCGAATGGCGCGAGGCGTCGGCCAATCTCGGTGCGAGCGCCTGGGAGTACTGGCGCTACATCGGGCTGCCCGTCCTGTGGCCCACATTGCTCGGCACATCCTTGCTCCTCTTCGCGAACGCCTTTGGCGCCGTCGCCACGGCCTACGCGCTGACCGGCAGCTCGCTCAACATCGTCACGATCCTGCTCTACGCGCAGATTCGGGGTGACGTGCTGCACAATCAGAATCTCGGCTATGCGCTGGCGCTGGGGATGATCCTCATCACCGGGCTGTCGAACGCCGCGTACATCTGGCTGCGCGGGCGTAGTGAACGGTGGTTGCGATGAAGCGCAAGACCCTCGGGTCGTGGCTGATCCTGCTCGTCGGCGTGCTCTACTTCTTCGCCCCCCTCCTGGGCACCTTCGAGTTCTCGCTCCGCTATCGCCGCGGCGTGTACAGTTTCGAGGCGTATCAGATCGTGCTGAACGATCCCCAGTTTCGCGCGACCTTCACCTACTCGACCGTCCTGGCGCTCGCGACCATCGTCGTCGGCGTCATCCTCGTCGTGCCGACCGCCTACTGGATCCAGCTCCGCTTGCCCGGGCTGCGCCCCATCGTGGAATTCATCACGCTGCTGCCGCTGGTCATTCCCGCCATCGTCTTGGTGTTCGGGTACCTGCGCATCTACAACAGCTCCTCGCTGTTGCCGTTCACGAGCACCGAGAGAACCACCGACCTGCTGCTGATGTTCAGTTACGTGGCGCTGTCGCTGCCCTACATGTACCGCGCGGTCGATACCGGCTTGCGCGCCATCGACGTGCGCACACTGACGGAAGCCGCCCAGAGCCTGGGCGCCAGCTGGGGTACCATTCTCTTTCGGGTCATCTTCCCCAACGTGCGCGTCGCGGTCTTGAGCGGCGCGTTCCTGACGTTCGCGATCGTCATCGGCGAGTTCACGATGGCCAGCCTCATGGATCGTCCCGCCTTCGGTCCCTATTTGCAGCTCATCGGTGCGAATCGCGCCTACGAGCCGTCGGCCCTGGCGATCATTGCTTTTGCCATCACTTGGGCGTGCATGGGCCTGATTCAAGTCTTGGCTCGGAGCGCGCCCGGACAGGTAGCCGGAGCGCGCTAGCGCGACACGCTACGCGCCGAGCGAAACGCAGCGGACATCGGAGCGCCGGGAGCCGCGATGGTCTTTCTCGAGATGGACGACGTTCAGAAGACGTTCGGGCAAGCCACGGTCGTCGCGCATTTCCAGCTGGGGGTCGAGGCCGGCGAGTTCGTCTCATTTCTGGGCCCCAGCGGGTGCGGCAAGACGACGACGCTGCGCATGATTGCCGGCTTCGAGTCGCCCTCGTCGGGCAGAGTCCTCATCAACGGCCTCGACGTCACGCACAAGGCGCCGAACCAGCGCAACGTCGGCATGGTGTTTCAAGCGTACGCGCTCTTTCCGAACATGACGGTCGCCGAGAACGTCGGCTTCGGGCTGAAGGTGGCGAAGAAACCCGCGGCGGAGATCAAGCAACGGGTGGACGAGATGCTCGGGCTGATCAAGCTGCCCGCGCTGGCCGACCGCTACCCTTACCAGCTGTCCGGGGGACAACAGCAGCGCGTCGCCCTGGCGCGCGCGCTGGCGATTCAACCGCAAGTGCTGCTGCTCGACGAGCCGCTCTCGGCGCTCGATGCCAAGATTCGCGTCGTCCTGCGTACCGAAATCCGCGCGATCCAGCGTGAATTGGGTATCACGACGATCTACGTGACGCACGACCAAGAGGAAGCGCTCTCCATCTCTGACCGCATCGTGGTGATGAGCGAGGGTCGCGTCGAGCAGATCGGCACGCCATTCGAAATCTACAATTTCCCGCGGACGGCGTTCGTCGCGTCGTTCGTCGGCACCCTCAACATCTTGCGTGGTCCAGTGGCCGATCCCGCGCGCGGCAAGATCGTGATCGATGGTCAGGAGATCATCGCGTCGCGCGGGCTCGAGACCGCGCGGGTCGGCGAGGTGCGCTCGGTCGCGCTGCGCCCCGAGATCGTGTCGGTCTCCGCGTCGGCGGACGACGGGAACCGGATGGAGGGCACGGTCGAAGACGTCAACTTTTTGGGATCGATCGTGCGGATCCGAGTGCGGTTCAAGGACAACGCGATCTCGCTGGATACGTTCAATAACCCTCATCTCTCCGTACCGCAGCGGGGGCAGAAGCTGGCGGTGACCTTCCCGCGCGAAGCCCTCCTCGCGCTGGAAGCGCCGTCTTCGAGTTGAAGCGAAAGGAGGCCGTGATGACGAGGCGACACTGGCTCCGAGGGATGATGGTCGCGATGTCCGCGGGGCTCGCCCTGGTACCGTCCGGGGCGCCGGCCCAGACGAACCCGGTCAAGATGGAGTGGCTCTCCTGGTCCATCTTCCGGTTCACGTCCCCGACCGGCAAGGTGATCCTGACGAACCCGTTCGTCAAGAACCCGGACAGTCCGGTGAAGGTCGAGGACTTCCCGAAGGTGGACGCCATCCTGGTGGCCGACGGGCATGGGGACGAGGTCGGCTCGGCGGACGAGATCGCCCTCAAGACGGGCGCCAAGATCGTTTCGACGTACGAGATGGCGGCCGCGTACTTCGAGCCGCGCAAGGCGGCGGGGCAGGTCCTCCGCAGCAACCCCGGCGACTGGAACAAGTTCGACGGCGTCACCGTCCGCAACGTGGCCTCCGTCCACGGATCCGGCACGCCGGACAAGCTCTACGGCGGGACGGCGATGGGGTTCCTGATCCACTTCGAGAACGGGGTGACGGTCTACTTCGCCGGGAGCACGGCGCTGACGCTGGACATGCAGCTCTGGGGGAGCCTCTACAAGCCGGACGTGGCGATCCTCCCGCTCTACGCGGGCCGCGATCCCCAGGACATCGTCCACATGGTCCGACTCCTGCGCACCGACAACCCCAACCTGAAGACGATCATCCCGCACCACCACCGGCTCCAGCCCCCGCCGGGGGCGCCCACGCCGGCGGACATGGAGCGCGTTCTCCGGGCCGCCGGCTTGCCCGTCACGGTGTTGAACCCGGAGCTGGGCCGCGTCTACGAGCTGACGAAGTAGGCGTCCGGACGCGCGCGGAGCCGGGGGGTTCGCGGCGGCGCCCGGGAGCGGCACTCCGACGGGGTGCTGGCGCTCGCCCGGGCGCCCCTCAATCGCAGCGCTTGAGGAAGATGTCCCACATCTTCGCCGGCCGCCTGCTCTCGTTGCGGACGTCGTGGGGGGTGAGACCGGGCAACCAGTAGACCGACCCGGGCCGCAGGGTCTGCCGCCCCATCGGGCTCTCGACCGTCAGCTCTCCCTCGATGACGAG
>CAZDYT010000096.1:0-10187 GCA_964509395.1 uncultured bacterium | reverse complement strand
CCAATCAACCGAAGGTCAAGGGGGGCGTCCTCTTCGTCGATTCGTCGGACAAGGCGGCGCGGTTCATCTGGCTGTGCAACGCCTACAACATGCCGATCGTCTACCTGGCCGACGTCTCGGGGTTCATGGTCGGCAGCAAGGTGGAACGTGCCGGGATCATCCGGCACGGCGCGAAGATGATCTTCGCCACCGCCCAGGCGACCGTGCCGAAGATCTCGGTCATCGTGCGGAAGTGCTACGGGGCGGGGCTCTATGCGATGTGCGGCCAGGCCTACGAGCCCGACGCGGTGCTGGCGCTGCCGCAGGCCCAGATCGCGATCATGGGGCCCGAGCCCGCGGTCAACGCCGTCTACTACAACCGCATCATGGAGCTCGAGGGCGAGGCGCGCGCGGAGTTCGTCCGCCAGAAGCGGGAGGAGTATCAGAAGGACATCGACATCTACCGCCTGGCCTCCGAGATGCTCGTGGACGACGTGGTGCCGCCCTCCTCCCTGCGAGCCGAGCTGATCAAGCGACTCGCCTACGCCGAGACGAAGGAGCATCGGTTCCCACCGCGGCGGAACGGCGTCTACCCGGTGTGACGCGCGGCGCCCCTTCGCGGGCGGGCGCGTGATAGCCCACGCCGCGCGCGTGGGACCGCGGGTACGCGAGCGCGTCCTGCCGCTTTCTGGCTAGCGCGACGTGCGCGACCTTCTCATCGCCTGCCGCTATCTGACGGCGCTGCCGCTGCCGAGAAGCGCCGGCCCCGGAGACCTCGGGCGTGCCGCCGGGTGGTTTCCGGTGGTGGGCTTGCTCCTCGGGGTCATCCTGGCCGCCCTGGCGCTCCTGGTGGAGCGCGGGGCGCCGCCGCTCGTGGGCGCCGTTCTGATCGTGGCGCTGTGGGCCCTGCTCACCGGCGGACTCCACCTCGACGGCCTGGCGGACGCGCTGGACGGGCTCGGCGGGGGATGGAGCCGGGAGGAGGCGCTCGCCATCATGCGTGACGCGCGCACGGGGGCCTACGGGGTGACGGCGATCGTGCTGGTGTTGGCCGCGAAGCTCGCAACGATTGCCGGCCTGTCTCCGGGCCTTCGCTGGCGAGCACTGATCGTGGCCCCCGTCCTCGCGCGACTCGGCCCGCTGGTGCTGTCGCGCCTCTGCCCGCCGGCCCGCGGCGAGGGCGCCGGCCACGTCTTTGCGCTCTCGGTGCGGGCGCCGGGTCTGGCCGTGGGACTGCTCACTGCTGCCGCGGTGGCGTTGGGCCTTCTCGGCCCGGCGGGAGCGCTCCTGTTCGTCCTCGCAGTGGCTGGGGCGGCGCTCTTCGCCTGGTACCTGCGCCGACGCCTGGGCGGGCTCACCGGGGATTGCCTGGGCGCGTTGGTCGAGGCACTGGAAGCCGTGAGCCTCGTCGCGCTCTCCGTGCTCGCGCATCTCGGGCGCTTCTGATGCCGTCCACGTGGCTCTACCTGATCCGGCACGGGGAGGTGGAGCACGCCGCCGAAGGGCGGTTCTTTGGCCACACGGACGTCGCGCTCTCGGCGGTGGGCCTCGCCCAGGTCGAGGCGCTGGCGCGCCACCTCGCGCCCGAGCCGATCGAGGCGGTGTACACGAGCGATCTCCTGCGGGCGCGGCAGTCGGCGGCGCCGCTCGCCTCGGTCCGCGGGCTCGATCCCGTGGCGGTCCGCGCGCTGCGCGAGATGGGGATGGGGCGCTGGGAGGGTCTCACGTTCCGGGAGATCCGCGAGCGGGAGCCGGAGACCCTCACCCAGTGGCTCGCGAACCTGACGACGTTCCCGTTCCCGGGCGGCGAGACCCTGGAGGACCTGCGAGCGCGCGCGATGCCGGCCCTTCGAGCGATCCTGGCGCGCCATGCGGGGCGCCGCGTGGCGGTGGTGGCGCACGGAGGGACGAACCGGGTGATCCTCGCCGACGCCCTCGGGATGCCGCTCGGCCACATCTTACGGCTCGCCCAGGACTACGCATGCTGGAGCCTCGTCGAGTACCGCGCGAGCAGCGCGGTTCTACACGCGCTGAACCAGCACGTGGCGGGCATCGCGGGCGCTCCGCCGGTCGAACGGACGGTGGTGAGCGGAGGGTAAGGTGGCTCTGAGGGAGGATGCGGTTCGCCTGGACCGGTGGCTCTGGGTCGCGAGGTTCTACAAGAGCCGGAGCCTTGCCCACGCCGCCTGCGAGGGCGGCAAGGTGGACGTCAACGGCCGGGCGGCCAAGCCGTCCCGGGTGCTGCGTGTTGGCGATCGCGTTCGGCTGACCCTCGGGGAGTGGCGGCGGGAGCTGGGCGTGCGCGCCCTGGGCGAGCGGCGCGGTCCCGCCGCGGAAGCTCGCGCCCTCTACGAGGACCTCTCCCCGGCGTCCCCGCGCCCCCGTCGCGCGCCGCCCGCCATCCTGCGGCCGCCCGGACTCGGCCGCCCGACCAAGCGCGAGCGCCGCCTCCTCGACCGCCTCCGCCGTGGTCTCCCGCCTTAGCCGTGGGACAGTCGGGGAGATCGACGGGGTGCCGGGACGGTCGCTATTCCGAGGGACCATGAGTGAGCGGCATGAGGTGAGAGACCGCGGGGCCCTCCTGGTCATCGGCCTCACGTCGTGCCTGGTCGTGCTGGTGGTGGGCTTCCTGCTCCTGGGCCGGCAGCCAGAGACAAAAGCACGCGGCGCGTACGACGTCTCGAGGCTGCCTGCCGTGAACGCGTTTCTCAACGGCACCAGCGCCATCCTCCTGACGGTCGGCTTCCTCTGCATCCGACGGAAGAACGTGGCGGCCCACAGGGCTTCTATGCTGAGCGCGTTCGGCGTGTCCGCGCTGTTTCTCGTGTCGTATCTCGTCTACCACTACCAGGCCGGCTCGGTCCCCTTCCAGGGGCGTGGGTGGATCCGGCCCGTCTACTTCACCCTGCTCCTCTCGCACATCGTCCTGGCCGCCCTCATCGTGCCGCTGGCCCTCCTGACGATCCATCGCGCGTGGACCGAGCGGTTCGACCGCCACCGGCGGATCGCCCGGTGGACGCTTCCCATCTGGCTCTACGTCTCGGTCACCGGGGTCCTCGTCTACTGGATGCTCTACCACTTGGCACCCGGGCGCTGACCGCGGCTTGACGGCCCCGGCGACCTCTGTTACGGTACCGTCAGCGTTAACGGGGTCCCAGGTGCGCCCCGTGAGGGGCCAAGAGGGAAGGCGGTGCGAGGCCGCCGCGACCCCGTCACTGTGATCGGGGACGAAAGCCGCGGGAAGCTGCCACTGGCGCCGGGCAGCGGCGCTGGGAAGGCCGCGGCGAGTAGGACGATCCGAGAGCCAGGAAACCTGCCTGGGACCCGAGTTCTCCAAACCGGTCTTCGAGGGGAGGCCCGGGTGCCGCACACACTCCCGCCGAGTTCCCACCCCCGCCTCACCGCTGCGTGAGCGCCAGGACCCTCCTGGTCCTGGGCGGCGCGCGCGCCGGGAAGAGCGCCTACGCGGTCGAGCGCGCCGGTGCCGTCGCAGGCCGGGTCGCGTTCGTGGCAACGGCCGAAGCGCTTGACGCCGAGATGGCGGCGCGCATCGCGCGGCATCGGGCTGCTCGTCCGGCCGGCTGGGAGACGGTGGAAACCCCGCTGGCCCTCGTCGATGTGCTGGCCGGCCTCGAGGGCAAGGCCGGGGCGGTCGTCGTGGACTGTCTCACCCTGTGGGTGTCGAACCTGCTCCGCCGCGACCCCGCGCTCTCCGACGGGGTGCTGCGCGACGAGACGGATCGCCTCGCGGAGATCGTGGCCAGACGCCCCTTTCATCTGGTGATCGTGTCGAACGAGGTCGGCTGGGGGGTGCATCCCGAGACGGCGCTGGGGCGCCGGTTCCGCGACGCGCTGGGCCTCGTCAACCACGCCGTCGCGGCTGCGGCCGACGAAGTCGTCCTGCTGATTGCCGGGTGTCCGCTATGGCTGAAGGTCCCCTAGACGCCCTGCTGGGCCGAATCGGTGCCCCAGACCCGCGGCTCGCCCTCGCGGCCCACGGCCGCCTGGAGCGGCTCACGAAGCCTCCCGGGAGCCTGGGCCGCCTCGAAGAGCTCGCGGCGCGGGTCGTGCTCCTCACCGGGCAGGAGGTGCCGCGCATCGTGGCGCCCGTGATCTTCACTCTGGCGGCGGATCACGGGGTCGTCGCGGAAGGGGTCAGCGCCTATCCCCAGGCGGTGACCGCGCAGATGGTGGAGAACTTCTGCCGCGGCGGGGCCGCCGTCAACGTCCTCGCCGCCCACGTCGGCGCGCGGGTCGTCGTCGCCGACTTCGGCATCGCCGGCGACATGCCCCCACGCGCGGGCCTCGTCATCCGGAAGGTCGCCGGCGGCACCGCGAACTTTGCCCGGGGTCCCGCCATGACGCGCGCGCAGGCGCTCTCGGCAATCCTGGCCGGGGCGGCGCTGGTGGACGAGGCGGGTCCGGATTGCGTCGGCACGGGCGAGATGGGGATCGGCAACAGTACGGCCGCGAGTGCTCTCACCGCCGCGCTCACGGGGGCCGACTCGCGCGCCGTGACGGGGCGGGGGACCGGCGTGGACGACGCTGGCTGGACGCGAAAAGTCGCCGTCGTCCGCCAGGCGCTCCGGACGAACCGGCCCGATCCTCGCGACCCCCTCGGCGTGCTGGCGGCCGTGGGCGGGTTCGAGATCGCGGGGCTCGTGGGCGTGATCCTCGCCGGCGCGGCGCGTCGGGTCCCCGTCGTCCTCGACGGGTTCATCGCGACCGCGGCGGCGCTGGTGGCCGTCCGGCTCCGGACCGAGGTCCGCGAGTACCTCATCGCCGCGCACCGGAGCGCGGAGCCGGGGCATGCAGTGCTCCTCGAGACCCTCGGGCTCGCCCCGTACCTCCACCTCGGCATGCGCCTGGGCGAGGGGACGGGGGCGGCCCTCGGGATCGGGCTCGTCCGCGCCGCGCTGGCGTGCTACGCCGAGATGGCCACCTTCAAGGAGGCGGGCATCTCGGAGCGGCTGCCGTGATCCGCGCGCTCTGGGTCGCCGGGCTGGCTTCCGCCGTCGGGAAGACCACGGCCGCGCTCGCGCTGGCCGCCGCCTTTGGCCTCGTGATGCACCGGCGATCTCTGGCGGGGTGCCTCGCGTGGCTCCTCGTGATGGGCGCCCCCGCGGCGTGGGCGGTCGAGCGCCAGGACGTGATGGGCCGGCGCATCGGGTTGCCCGAGTCGCTCCAGCGGGTCGTCTCGCTGGCGCCGAGCCTCACCGAGATCGTGTACGCGCTGGGGGCCGGGGATCGCCTGGTCGGGGTGACGCAGCACTGCGATTACCCGCCGGAGGCCACCAAGAAGCCCAAGGTCGGCGGCATTTACACGCCGAACTTCGAGGTGATTCTGAGCCTCAAGCCCGACCTCATCCTGGCTACGACCGAGGGGAATCGCGAGGAGCACATCCGCGGCCTCGAAGCCCTTCGCATCCCGGTCTACGTCGTGCGGCCGACCGACTTTGCCACGACCCTCGACTCGATTGGGCGTGTCGGTCGCCTGCTCGGGCGGGAGGCGGCGGCGCAGCGCCTCGCGAGTTCGATGCGCCGCGAAGCCGACGAGATCGCCCGAGCCGTGCGAGGACTCCGGCGCCCGCGTGTCCTGTACGTGCTGTGGGGCAATCCGTTGATCGTGCCCGGGCGGGACACGTTGATCACGGACCTGATCCGCCGGGCTGGTGGGGAGAGCGTGACGGGCGAGGAGCCGTTCGCGTACCCGCGGTTCTCGGTGGAGGAGGTGCTGGTCCGCCAGCCCGAGCGGATTGTGCTCGCCCAGCACGGGGAGGCTACGGTGGATCAGGGGCTCCGGGAATGGCAGCAGCTCACGCTCCTTCCTGCCGTCCGGCAGGGTCGGGTCTCTTCGGTGGACGGCAACCTGCTCCACCGCCCCGGCCCGCGGGTCGTCGAGGGATTGCGCGCCCTGGCCCGCGCAATCCACCCGGAGATCGCCTGGTGATCACGCGACGCTGGACCTGGCTCGTGACCGGGGGTGGGGTGCTGGCGCTGGCGGCCGTCTCGGCGTTGGCCCTGGCCCTCGGTTCCGCACCGCTCTCGCTCGGCGACGTCGTCCGGGCGCTGCTCGGTGGCGGCAGCTCGGAACTTGCGGCCACGGTGGTCCTCGGCCTGCGCCTGCCGCGGATCCTGCTGGCGGCCCTCGCCGGAGCCGGCCTGGCTGTGGCGGGGGTGGCCTTCCAGGCCCTGACGCGGAACCCGCTCGCGGATCCGGCCGTGCTCGGCGTCGCGAGCGGCGCGGCCCTGGGGGCCGTCCTGGGTCAGATCGTCGGCCTCGAGGGATCTCTCCTCGCCACCTTTGGGCTCTCGGCGGTGGCCTTCGCCGGCGCCCTCGCCGCGGCGACGGCCGTCTATCTCATCGCGTCCGTGAGTGGGCGGTTGCCGATCCAGACGCTGTTGCTGGCCGGGGTCATCATCGGCCTCTTCTTCTCCGCCGTCATTACCCTGATCATCTCGCTCGTGGACTTCGCCCGGCTCGGCGGGATCCTTCACTGGCTGATGGGGAGCCTCGGCGCGCTGGGGTACCGCCCCGTCGTCGTGATGGGGGTGGGTTGCGCCGTGGGGGTCGGAGCGATCTACACGCAGGCCCGGGCGCTGAACCTGCTGGCGCTCGGCGAAGAGTCCGCGCTCCAGATGGGCGTCGATGCGGAGCGCGTGAAGCGGGTGATCTTCGTAGCCGCCTCGCTGCTCACCGGCGTGGTCGTCGCCCACACCGGGCCGATCGGGTTCGTCGGCCTCATCGTGCCCCACGCCGTCCGGCTCGCCATCGGCTCGGACAACCGGCTCCTCATCCCGGGGGCCGGGGCCGCGGGCGCGAGCTTCTTGGTCCTCGCGGACACGCTGGCGCGGCTGGTGGTGCAGCCGGCTGAGCTGCCCGTGGGCGTCATCACCGCCTTCTGCGGGGCGCCGTTTTTCATCTATCTCCTGCGGACGCGGTTCCGCCGAGGTCTTCCGTGACGCCGCTGGTCGAGGCGCGCGCCGTTGCGTTCGGGTACGGCGGCAGCTTCCGGCTGGAGGGCGTCTCGTTCGGCGTGAGCGCGGGGGAGATTCTTGGGGTGATCGGTCCGAACGCCTCGGGGAAAACGACGCTGGTCCGGCTGCTCTCGAAGGTTCACGAGCCGGAGCGAGGCGAGATCAGGTTGAGCGGCATGCCGCTCGCGCGGCTGTCGCGGCGGGCGCTCGCGCGTCAGGTGGCGGCCGTCCCGCAGGAGCTGGCCCCGGCGTTCCCGGTCACCGTCGAGGAGTTGTGCCTGATGGGGCGACACCCGCACGCCGAGGGGCGGTTCTTCGAGGGACCGCAGGACCTCGCGAGGGCGCGCGAAGCAATGGCGCTGGCCGGTGTCCTCGAGCTGGCGCGAGAGCCCTTCGACGCGCTCTCGGGCGGCGAGCGCCAGCGGGTGGTGCTGGCGCGGGCACTCGCCCAGGAGCCCCGGCTGCTCCTGCTCGACGAGCCGACGAGCCATCTGGATCTCCGTCACCAGCGGGAGATCGTCGGGCTGCTGCGGCGCCTCAACCGCGACCGTGGCACGACGATTCTCCTCGTGAGCCACGACCTCAACCTGGCCGGCGAAGTGGCCGACCGTCTGATGCTGCTCGCCGGCGGGCGTGTCACGAGGGTCGGGACACCCGTCGAGGTGCTGGAGGAGCCCACGCTCGAGGCGGCCTACGGGTGCCCCGTCCGGGTGGAGAAGAACCCGGTCTCGGGGCGCCCGGTGGTGTCGGTTCGCTGGCCGGAGCCGGACGACGAGGGGAGGTGAGAAGGGCTTCCGAGGACAGCCGTCTCCGATGCTGGGAAGCCGGTGAGGCGCGCCAGTCGGAACGCGCGCCGAGTCCGGCACTGTCCCGCAACTGTAAGTGGGGAGCGCCCTCGCGGATATGCCACTGGGGCGGTAACGCACGTCCCGGGAAGGCGCGGTGGGCGCGACGAGCCACGAGTCAGGAGACCGATCGGGGACGAGAGCCGCTGGCACTCTTTCGTGGCAAAGGAGTGGGCGATGACCTTGTGGCGACGATGGGGCGGGGTGGCGGGGTTGGTGGTGCTCGGGACGGGACCGGCGAACGCCCAGCAGGCCGAGCCGCCGGTCCAGCGGGCCGAACCCGTGGTGGTCACGGCGACCCGGCTCGAGGAGCCGCTCGAGCAGATCGGCGCGTCGGTCACGATCGTTCCGGAGGAGATCCTGCGCGCCCAGCAGTACCGGACGGTGGACGAGGCGCTCCGCACGGTGCCGGGGCTGGACGTCCAGCGCTCCGGGAGCCTCGGGAAGCTGACGACGGTGCGGATTCGCGGCGCCGGGGCGACAGAGATTCAGGTGCTCATCGACGGCGTTCGGGTGAAGAGCACGACCACCGGGGACTTCGACTTCGCGGACCTCTCGGTGGACGACGTCGAGCGGATCGAGGTGGTGCGGGGCCCGCAGTCGACGCTCTACGGCGCCGACGCGATCGGCGGCGTGATCAACGTCATCACCAAGCGCGGCCGCGGGACCCCGTCGGGGTTCGTGGATCTCGAGGTCGGCAACTACGACACCTTCCGGGAGCGGGCCGGGGTCTCCGGCGCCTCCGGGCCCTGGAACTTCTCGCTGGGCGTCTCGCGGCTCGACTTCGGCGGCCAGTTCCGGAACGACGAGCACGACCTCAGCAGCGTGAATGGCCGGGTGGGATACGCGCTGCCGAACCGGGGCGAGATCGCCTTCATCGCTCGCTACTCGGACGCTCACCGTGGGATCCCGTTCCGGACCGTCTTCCCGGACTTCGCCGCGAGGCGCGAGGAGGACGATCGGTTCGCCCTGGGGAGCCTCGAGTGGCGCCAGCCGTGGACCTCGTTCTACGAGCACGCGCTGCGCCTCTCGGCCTTGCGGAGCAGCCTGACCCTCCGGGACCCGGACAGCCCGTTCGAGCGCCGCTCCGACATCGAGACGGAGCGCCGCGAGGTGGACTGGCTGAACCACGTCCACTTCGGGAAGGTCGACACGCTCACCGTGGGGCTCGAGTACCGGAACGAGGAGGGCACGAACAAGGGGCTCTTCTCAAGGACCACGGACACCTGGGCGGTCTTCGGCCAGAACGAGCTCCGGCTGTTCGACCGGTTCTTCCTGACCCCGGGCGTCCGCCATGACCACAACAGCGTCTTCGGCGACAAGACGACGGGGCGGGCGGCGGCGTCCTACCTCCTCAAGGCAAGCGGCACGCGCCTGAAGGCGAGCTGGGCCGAGGGCTTCCGCGCGCCGACCTTCAACGACCTCTTCTTTCCGGCGACGTTCCCGCCGTGCCCGGCCTTCGGCAACCCCAACCTCCGGCCGGAGGAGACCGAGAGCTGGGACGCGGGGATCGAGCAGCACCTCTTCGAGCGCCGCGTGCGGCTCGGCGCGACCTACTTCCGGAATGACTTCAAGGACCTCATCCAGCCCGCGCTCGTCGATCCGACCAACTTCTGCTTTCAGGCGCAAAACGTCGCGCGGGCGCGGACGCAGGGCGTCGAGGTCGAAGGGAGCGTGGCGCCGATCGACGGACTGCTCCTAGTGCTCGCGTACACGTACACGGCCACGGAAGACCGGGCGACCGGGCTGCCGCTCCGCCGGTTCGCGCCGAATCGCTGGGCGCTCACCGCGATCTACGAGCCGCTCCGTGGCCTGACGTTCAACGCCGAGGTCTTCATCGTCTCGAGTCAGTTCGAAGGGGTCGGCGTGTCGCGCAACAAAGGGTACACGGTGGTCAACGCCGGCGCGGCGTATCGCCTGCCGTGGCGGTGGGGGGCGGTGTCGGGCGTCACCCTCCACCTGAAGGTGACCAATCTCTTCGACGAAGACTACGCCGAGGTCAAGGGATTCCCGGCGCTCGGCCCGCACGTGGTGGCCGGCGTCCGTGCCAACTTCTAGCGCCGTGGCCGATCCCCGTCGCATCCCGGCGTCCTCGGTCGTCGGCGGGCCTCACCGTAGGCGGCATACGCCTCGGCCCGCCTCCTCCCTGCGTCCTGGGGCTGCTCGGGTCTCGACCACGGCCCGAGGTGGGTGAGCGATGAAACTTGACTCATTGACCACAGGTGTGGCGCTTCGAGGACTCTGGCAGGGGACGATGGCGAGCGCGATGCCGGACGGCACCGCCGGCCGGAGCACTAACCCTAACCGGCAATTCCGCGTGGGCGACGCGGCTACGGAGGTCCGCGGGTGACGCGGCGAACGGGGCGCCCCACGGCGCGGAGCGCA
>CAZDYT010000095.1:0-10322 GCA_964509395.1 uncultured bacterium | reverse complement strand
CGAAGGCGGGCAAGGCGCGCTTCATGGACGAGCGGATGGAGGCCTTCTTCCGGGAGGCGGGCGCCGCGCTCGCCGCGGCCGGCTGGGCGGCCCTCTGGCTCCTCTGGCTCGAGGACCGGCCGGCCGCGGCGCTCTTCTGCCTGGAGTACGGCGGGACCGTCGCCCTCTACAACTCCGGCTTCGATCCGGCGGCCCGCGCGCTCTCGCCCGGCGTGGTGCTGATCGTGCGGACGGTCGAGGACGCCATCGCGCGCGGCTTCCGCCGCTACGACTTCCTCCGCGGCGACGAGCTTTACAAGTACGGGTTCGGCGCGGTCCCGACGGAGGTGCTGCGGCTCACCCTGGAGCGCGCCGCGTGAGCCGCCTCGCGCTCTTCTCCGTCCACACCTGCCCGCTCGCCGCGCTCGGCGGGAAGGAGACGGGCGGGATGAACGTCTACGTCCGCGAGCTGGCCCGCGAGCTGGGCCGGCTCGGCCTCGCCGTCGACGTCTTCACCCGGAGCCAGGACTCGACGACCCCCCAGGTGGTCCCGCTCGGCCACGGGGCGCGCGTCATCCACGTCAAGGCGGGTCCACCGCGGCCCATCCCGCGCGAGGCGGCGGTGGCCCACCTCGACGCCTTCGCCGGAGAGGTCGAGCGCTTCTGCCGCCGGGAGGGGCTCGAGTACGCGCTCCTCCACGGCCACTACTGGCTCTCGGGCCTGGTCGCGCTCGAGCTGGGCCGGCGCTGGGACCGGCCCGTGATCCAGATGTTCCACACGCTCGGCGCCCTCAAGAACGCCGTCGCGCGGAGCCCGGCCGAGCGGGAGCCCGACGAGCGCCTGGCCGCCGAGCGGCGGATCGCGGCGGCGGCGGATCGGATCGTCGCGCCGAACCTCGTGGAGCGGGCCCACCTCGCCTGGCACTACGGGGCCGACGTCGCGCGGATCCGCGTCATCCCGTGCGGCGTGGACCTCGACCTGTTCCGGCCGGGGGATCCGCGCGCCGCCCGCGCGCGCCTCGGGCTCGACGCCGAGCGCGTGCTCCTCTTCGTCGGCCGCCTCGCGCCGATCAAGGGGTTCGAGACGCTCCTCCGGGCGCTCGCGGCCGCGAAAGCCAACGGGCTCGGGCGCGCCGACGTGCGCCTGGTGGTCGTGGGCGGCGACAAGGAGGAGCGCTGGGATCGGGAGGGGAGCGACGGCCCGGAGGCCGCAGGCCGGCGGCGTCGCGAGCAGATGGACGACCGCCGGCGGCTTCGCCGGATGGCCGAGGAGCTGGGCGTCGGCGCGTGGGTCGACTTCCGCGGCCCCCAGCCGCAGGGCGTGCTCCCCGACTACTACGCTGCCGCGGACCTCTGCCTCATGCCGTCCCTCTACGAGTCGTTCGGCATGGTGGCCCTCGAGGCGATGGCGTGCGGCGTGCCGGTCGTCGGCTCGCGCGTCGGGGGCCTCGCCCTCACGGTCCGAGACGACGTGACCGGCCTCCTGGTCCCGGAAGGCGACGCCGCGGCGCTGGCCGAGGGCATCACCGGGCTTCTCGAGGACGACGGCCGCCGCGCGCGGCTCGGGGCGCAGGCGATGGAGTGGGCGCGCCGCTTCGCCTGGCCCTGTATCGCCCGCGCCGTCCTGCAGGTCTACAGCGAGCTCGTCCCCGCCATCCAGAACAGCGCTGCCCGCCCCTCCCGCTGCCGCCCGCTCGCCTGACCCGCGCCGGGGCCCCTCGGCCGGCGACCGCGATCAGACCAGGCCCTTCTCCTGGGCGTAGAGCGTCAGCGCCAGGCGCCCGTCCACGTGGACCTTCTCGTAGATGTGGTGGAGATGGATCTTGACCGTGCCCTCGCTGATGGAGAGCTTCCCGGCGATCTCCCGGTTCCGCAGCCCGCGCGCCACCATGCGCATGATCTCGACCTCGCGCGGCGTCCGGAGCCGCGCGACCTCGCGCGCGGCCGCCTCGCGCCGGAGCATCTTGTCGAGGGCCCGACTCACCGAGCGCTTCTCCAGCCACTCCCCGCCGGCGTGGACCTTGCGGAGACACCGACCCCGCCAGCGACACAACGACGAGCTTCAGCTTCACCACCACCGGCGCCGGCTACGCGGGCTTCAACCTCACCGGCGGGCAGCAGAGCGACAGCGGCTTCCTCAAGGCCGGGGTGGCCTACACCGTCGCCGAGAGCGTGCCGTCGGGGTGGGACCTCAGCCTGGGCTGCGTCTCGAGCCTGGCCACGAGCACGATCAACACCGCCAGCCCGCCCACCGCCACGATCACCCTGGGGGCCGGGGACACCGGCACCTGCACCTTCACGGACCTGGCGGTGAGCGCGGTGACCAGCTCGAGCCTTTGCCCCTTCGACGTTGATGCGACCACGGCCGGGCGGCAGTTCCGGCTGATCCTAACGCGAGACCCGCAGAACCCGTCCACTTTCAAGCTCACGGCGAGCAACCCCGGCCAGTTCTACTACAACGTCTTCGACCCCGGGGCCGGCGGCTTGGTCAACCTGGATATCAAAATCCCGTCCCCCTTCGTGACCCAGGGGGCGGTGCCCATCCAGATCCACGATGGGTTCAGCACGAACGAGGGTGGATGCTTCGTGCCCGGGCCCGACGTCACGAGCAACTTCACCATCACGGCCGGTGCGACCACCTCGCCCAGCGGAGCCCCGGTCGTCGTCCTCTCCGACTACAGCCCTCAGAGCCTGAGTTCTACTGCGACCGTTATGGTCAGCGGGCCCGTCCCACTCTCAGGCCTTGCCTACGTCACCATCCACCTCGACTACGGGCTCAAGCAGACCACGGGGTGGACGAAGGGCACGAACAACGAGGCAATGGGTTCAGGGGCCTATAGCGAAGTCACGATCAACCATCCCGAAAGTTATGCGTTCTCGTCTCTGGGGACGTGACCGACACGCGGACCGTCCAGAGCCAGAACGTGTTCAAGCACGATCCCGGTCTTGGCGGGCTCGTGACGGACTCGGCGGGTAACCCGATGCCGGGCGTGAGGGTCGAGATCTACGACTCCAGCAACAAACTGCTGGGCAGGGTATCCACCGACGAGGACGGCTACTACTTGTTCGAGTACAAGCATACGGGGAAGGCGGCCACGTTCACGGTGAAGCTGCCGGGCTACGGCCAGCAGAAGTCCGTGACGCTGAAGGCGAACGGCTTCGTGATCGTGAACTTCGTCGTCCCGAGTTCGTAGGCGGACGGAGGAGCGCCGCGGGTGAGAGCCGGGGGGAGATAGCGCGATGAGAGGCTGGGCGGCGGCGCTCTTCCTCGTCTGCGCGCTCTTCCCCGCGGTGGTCGGCGCGCAGGTCTACCACTGGGTCGACTCGCTCGAGGTGGGGAGCGTCTCGGTTGGGCCGCTTCCGATCATCGTCCACGACGCGGACCTGAAGCAGACCGACGGCCTGTTCGGGCGCGACCCCAATGAAGCCGAGGCCGTTGTCGCGCGCCGATGATCTCCGCCACGTGCGTGCCGTGCCCATGGTCAGAGAAGGCAAGGCATAAAAGCGGGGGCCGGCTTTCGCGCCGGCCCCCTTCGTTTTGGCCAGAGCGATTCGTGGCTCGTTCGGATCTCTACCGGCGGAGAAAGCCGAAGACGGCGAGGACGGCGGTCAGGAAGGTGAACCAGCCGGAGACGACCCACATGGAGATTCGGAGCGTGCTGTGCAGATCGGTGAGCCGATGGTTCAGGTCGTCGAAGCGCTGGGTCACGTCGTTGAAGCGCTGGTTCATGTCATTGAAGCGCTGGGCCATGTCGGCCCGAAGCTCGACGAAGCGCTGGCCGATCTCCGCGAACCGCTGGTTCATGTCGGCCCGAAGGTCGTCGAACCGCTTGTGCAGGTCGTCAATCCGCTTGGACAGCTCCTCGCTCATGCCCCTAGCCTATGGGAGAAGCCCAGCCCGGTCAAGTTAATCAAGCTCGGCTGCTGTTGGTCAAGCGGGGGGTCAAGCTTGCGTTAAGCGGACCGGCCCAGGCGCCGAGCCGCCTCTCTATAGATCTCTGCGCGCTCGCGCTTTCCGATGCCGATAACGAGGACGACGAGCCTCTGCCGCTGGATCTCGTAGACGATCCGATACGCCCTTTTCCCGAAGTAGATCTTGCGATAGCCCGTGAGGTCGATCCCCAGCCTCTTCCCTAACGGCTCCCCGAGCTCAGGTCTCTCGGTCAGTTTGTCGATTTGCTTGGCCGCGAGCTTTTTCAGTGAGCCGTCCAGCGCTTCGAACTCCCGTGCGGCTTCCGGCAGGAACTTGACCTCATAGGCCATACTTGGCCTTCAGGGATTCCCAAGAGACTCTGTTCCCGCGGCCCCGCGCTTTCCTCTCCCGGATCTCGAGCGCGGCCAGCAGGTGCTCCAGGTCCTCGACGATCCCTTCGTACTCTTCGATGGGAAGGATCACGGCCTCGAGCCGATTATTCCGCGACAGCACCATGCGGCCCTTCCGTTTGGCCTCGTTCAGCACTTCCCCCAATTGCCTTGATGCCTTCGAAGAAGAGACGATTTCTTCTCTCCGGTAAGCCGTCTCCATCATTTGGCCTCCTCGATTGCGGCGGAGTACGATGAATCTTGCCCTTAGCATTGCGTTAAATCAAGCGTAGAATCTGATGAGAACCTAGCGTCGGAGGGACCGGTCCGCCCACGGCGTGGCGGTCCCGGCCCCGTGCTGGGGGAGTCGCGGGCGGCCGGGAAGCCGCGGAGGGCGGCGACGGGGCGCGCGCTACCGGGCGGCGGCGGTGGGAAGGGCGGCCAGCGCCCGCATGAACCGGCGGGTGTAGCCGATCGGGTCGCGGTCGAGCCGGCCCTCGGACCGGCCCTTCTCGACCTTGACCGGCACCACGAAGGGGCCGTCCTCGGCGAGCATCCGGTCGTAGGCGCGCCCGAGCTCAGCCTCGTCCCGCGGGGTGAGGACCTTCTCGATCCCCGCGCCGCGCGCGAGGGCGGCGAGGTCCGAGCGGAACGCCGTGGCCGTCGGCTGGCCGCCCGTGGTCATGTGCACCTCGTTGTCCCAGATCACGAGGGCGTAGTTCCTCGGGGCCAGCGTCGCGATCGTGCAGAGGGAGCCCAGGTTCATGAGGAGCGACCCATCGCCGTCGAGGCAGATCACGCGGGCATCGGGCCGCGCCAGGGCGATGCCGAGGCCGATGGACGAGCACTGCCCCATCGAGCCGAAGGTGTAACAGTTGAGCGGGCGGTCCCCGAGCTGCTGGAGGTCGAGGGTCGCCATCCCCAGGTTCGAGACCACGACCTCGTGCGTGAGCCGGTCCAGCAGGAGCCGCGTGGCGGTCGCCCGGCTGAGAGCGGTCATCCGAGCTTCCCTCCCGTCAGCTCCGCCGGCAGGAGGAAGGCGACCGGCAGCGAGTGCGTGTACCCGAGCTTGATGAGCCCGTCCGCCTCGGCCTCGAGGTCGGGGATGGAGCGGGGCATGACGTGGCGGATGTCGAGGGCGTCCAGGATCCGCTCGGTGGCCTGCCCCATCGGCACCTGGGCGGGGTTGAACTCGGCGAGGTCGCCCCGATGGCTGATCACGAGCACCACCGGGATCTGGCTGGTCACGTTCAGCGACGCCAGGGTGTTGACGCAGTTGCCGAGGCCGCTGTTCTGCATGAGGAGGGCGCCGCGCCGGCCCCCGAGGTATGCGCCCGAGAGGAGGCCGAGCCCTTCCTCCTCCCGGCACGCCGTGACGACCGTGCACTCCCGGTCGGCCCAGAGGTGGTCCAGCACGTGGCTCACGATGTAGTCCGGGACCGTCGCGACGAGCCGGATCCCGTTCCGGCGCAGGATGTCCGCCATGTGCTTTCCCCAGCTGGGATCGGCCATGCTCCACTCCTTTCTCCGGCCGCGTGGCCCAGTACGCCCGAGGATCGGCCCAAAGCGCGCGCCCGTCAAGTGGCTCCCGGCGACTTGGAGCCGAAAACAGCGGCGTGCCGGACGCGGCGGGCCCTGGTCCCGGCGGCGGCCGGGCCGGCGAGACCGGCTTCCGGTGCTCTCAGCCGGATGGGCCGGCGGCCGCGCAGATCCGCTTGATGTCCCCCCAGTCGGAGTCCGGCAGGAGCTTCCGCGCCGGCGGCGCCGGCCGGGCCGCGAGCGCGCGGAGCCGCTCGATGCGGCGCTCGGTGGCGGGATGCGACGAGAGGTACTCGAGGCGGGCCGGCACGTGGCGCTCCTCCTGCTTGAGCGACTCGAAGAACGCGATCATCCCCGCCGGGTCGATCCCCGCGGCCTGCAGCATCCGGAGCCCGTCCGCATCCGCTTCTTCCTCGGCCTGGCGGCTGTACCGGAGCGTCCCGAGGGTGCGCGCGGCCTCGAGCCCGTAGGCCAGCACGCCGCTCGCATCGCCGGTCAGCGCCGTCAGCAGGAGCCCGGTGGACGCGTGCTGGAAGAGGGCGCGCGTGACGTGGCGATGGAGGACGTGCTGGATCTCGTGGGCGAGCACGCCCGCCAGCTCCTCCGCCGTCCGCGTGCGCTCGATCAGCCCCCGGTAGACGACGACGTACCCGCCGGGGAGCGCGAAGGCGTTGACGGTCGCGCCGTCCACCACGAAGACCCGGAACGTGTACGGGGCGGCCGGGACGGGCGCGGTGAGGGTCGCGAGGATCCGCTCGATGGCCCCGGCTCGCGCCGGGTCCGCGCAGCGCTTGCCGGGCGGCGCGACCTCGTCGGCGACGGCCTTGCCGAGCCGCTCCTCCCACGCGACGGGGACCCGGGAGGCGAGGACGGCGGCCAGCGCGGGGATGCCCCAGAGGTAGAGGGCGGCCGTGAGCGCGATCGCGCCCAGCCCGGCGAGAAGCGTGAGCTGGATGCGGAACCGGCGCCGGGCCGGGTCGTGGAATCGCCGGGTGAGCTCCGGCGCGCCCTGCTGGCGGAGGGCGGTGAGGAAGCCCGCGTCCGGGACCAGGAGGACCTCGGCCAGCTCGCCGCCGCGCTCGAGCCGCACCTCCTCCCCGGCGTAGAAGCCCTGCGTCTGGCGGATCTCGCCGTACGGCCACCAGAGCGTGGCGCCATCTTCCGTTGCGATCTCGAGTCCGCTCCGCATCGGGCGGATGGTCGCCCGCCGGCGCGCCGCGGTGCGCCCGTCGAGGTAGTGCCCCTCCCAGTCGGGGCGTCCCGCCTGGCGGGCTCGCTCGTCGATGCCGCCGGGTGGGCTCACGCGCGGCCGCCGGGCGGCCTCAGAAGTCGAGGCCCAGGCCCGTGTCGAGGAAGCCCGCGAGCGCCTCCCCGGTCGCGGAGGCGAGCTGGGCCTCCTGCTGGATGCGCGCGAGGTCCACGGCTCCCTCGAGGGTGAGGTACCGGCAGGCGAATCGCGCGTTCCGGACGATGACCCAGGGCGCGGCGAGCCCGAGGGTCGGGATGAGCAGCAGGACGTTGACGAGGGTCAGGACGAACAGGTCTCGCCCGGTGACGGTGGAGTGGAACCGCGCCGTCCCCACCGAGGTGTGGTCCCACAGATACCGCTGCTTCCGGGCCTGGAACCAGAACCAGTAGAGCCCGAGGGTCGGGAGCGAGAGGAGGAGCACCCACGCGTAGATCCGGAAGAGGTCTCGCCCGCGGCCGTCGAAGCCGAACCGCTCGTTGCCGTAGTAGGCGTGGGAGACGAGGAAGGCGTGGCGACGCGCGACGAAATACGGGTAGTAGAGCCCGAGCGTGACGAGGCTGAGGAGCGCGCCGCCGGTGAACAGCTTGATGAAGTCCGCGGCCCGTCCGCGAAAGGAGAATCGGATCCCGCGCCACGAGGTGCGGCTCAGCCGGTAGCGCCGGGCGCCGACGATCGCGAGGGGGAAGAACACGAGGAAGAGGGCATACGCCGCGACCCCCGCGCCGACCTTCGCCGCGACGCCCCAGCCCAGCGCCGGGACGACGTTCAGCAGCACGCTGGGGACGCCGAACACGAGGATCGCCTTCAGCGCCCCGATCAGGAGCTCCTTGCCGGTCCCGTGGTAGGCGAAGCGATCGCCGTCGAATTCGGTCTGGCTCCAGAGGTAGCGCCGGACCTTGGTCTTCCCCCAGAAGTAGTAGACGCCCAGCGTGACGAGGGTCAGGAGGAGGTTGACGAGGTGGATCCCGAAGAGCGAGCCCCCCGCGCCGTGAAACGAAAGCTGCCGCCGGGGGCCGCCGCCCGGGGTGGCGTCGGCCACGGTCTCTTGGGGGGCCGCGGCTCCGGCGCGGGCGGACCAGAGCCCGGCCAGCTCGGCCGTGACGTCGACCGGCCCGCGGCCACCCGGCGTCTCGGCCCCGCGCGGTGGTTGCGCCATGGCTGCGTCCTCCCGGGCTGAGCGTCGGTCGCGCCCGCTCACCCAGCTCAGACGCTAGCCGGCCGGCCTCCCGAATGTCAAGAAAACCGACGCCCCGGGCGGCTCTTGGAGAATCCTCCGGGAGCAACGGGTCAGCCGATGACCGTCAGGCCGAGGCGGCGAAAGTCTTCGTCGAAGGCGAGGCAGGGAACGTGATCCAGGAGCGTGGTGACCACGACGAAGGAAATGGCGTCGCAGAAGGAGAGGCGGTGGTCTCGCCCGTACTGCCGAAAGATCTGCTCGGCCTCCTCCCGCAGGCGATCCCCGTAGGCGACGATCCGAAGGTGCGGCTTGACCTCGTCCAGGAACGCGAGCGCCACCTGGAAGTTCCGGCGGTAGCGCAGCAGTGTCACCGTCTCGCTGACGATGTCCCAGGTCGCGGCGAAGACGCTTCCGGTGGAGGCGGCCTGGGCGACTATCGCTTGGGCGCGCCCATGGTTCAGGTCTCCCGGGTCGAAGCAGGCGTAGAAAAAGGAGGTATCGCAGAAGAGCTCGCGAGGGAGCGCCGCTCCCCACCTAGCGCGGTCCGTAGAGATCCTCCTTAGCGTGTGACGAGGTATCGGTCTTCCGCGCCCGATGTTTCGGCAGCTTCGCCATGAGCTCCAGAAGCTTCTTCGCCGCCGCCCCCGGCTCGGGCTCCGGCAGCACCGCCCGGATCTCTGCCACCACCTCCTGCCGCACGGTGATCTGCACGCTCGCGCCTGCGTCGCGCCGCACCTGCCGCACGAGCTCGGGCAGCCGCCTTCGGGCCTCGCTGATAGAAATCTTCATCGGTGAAGTCTTCATCGGTGTCTCCCAGACCGTTCCAGTGTACAAGCGTGTACAACATTCGTCAACGAGCCGGTGCCCTCGGATGACACCCGCGGCTCCGAGGGTACCGATAGATCGTCAGCAGTTCAGTCCCGGCCTCCTCGACGCTCTTCACGGTCCCGGGACAGTCCTTGGCCCGTTTCTTGAGGAAGCCCGCCGTAAGCTCGCCGCCGCGGGTGGTCCCGCGCGGCGCCCGGGCGGGTCTTGGTGAATCCTTCGGCCTCGGCTATTTCTTCCGGGCGTCGTAGAGCTCGCCGAAGAGCGCCCAGCGCTCGCCGTCGAACCGCGCGAGCCGCTCCTGCGCGATCGGGTAGTAGTCGGTCGGGCTCGTGTTGATCTTGATCCCCGGCAGGAGGAGCGGCAGGGCGAGGTCCTTGATGTTCGCCGCCTGCTTCATGACGTTCTCGCGCGAGAGGTCGTTCCCGCACTGCTGGAGGACGTGGACGAGAGTCTGCGCGACCGTGTAGCCGTAGACGTTCAACGCGTCGCTCGTGTTGCCCTCCGGGTAGTGTTTCTGCATGAAGGCGAGCCACTCCTTCATGCCCGCGTCGTTCTTCCATTGCGGGTCGGTCGGGTCCTTCAGGTAGGACGTGGTGATGAGGCCCTTGGACGCCTCGAACCCGGCGGGCTTCAGGACGACGCCGACGGAGCTCGAGACGTTGTTCAGCAGGTGGACGGGCTTCCAGCCGAGGTCGTGGGCCTTCTTGATCGCCTGGACGGCGAACTTGGGGATGGTGACGTTGAAGAAGACGTTGGCCCCGCTGTTCTTCAGGTTGACGATCTGCGAGTCCACCGTCGGGTCCGTCACCTCGTACGTCTGCTCCAGCACGATCAGCTTCTTGGCCGCGTCCCCCAGCCCGTCCTTGAAGCCCTTCACGTAGTCCTTCCCGTAGTCGTCGTTCTGATAGAGGATCCCGACCTTCGCGTCCGCCATGGTCTTCAGGATGTACTGGGCGTAGATGTGCCCCTCGGTCTGGTACGTCGGCTGCCAGCCCATCGTCCAGGGGAAGTGCTGCGGGTCCCCCCACTTCGTGGCCCCGGTGGCGATGAAGAGGTGCGGCACCTTCTGCTGGTTCACGTACTTGTGGATCGCGCTGTTGGTGGGGGTGCCGAGGGTCTGGAAAAGCAGCAGGACCTGGTCCTGCTCGACGAGCCGCCGGACCATCTCCACGATCTTCGGCGGGCTGTAGGAATCGTCGTAGGTGATGTAGTTGATCTTGCGGCCGTTGATCCCGCCCTCGTCGTTGA
>CAZDYT010000094.1:0-10377 GCA_964509395.1 uncultured bacterium | reverse complement strand
TCGGCCCGCGCGCCAGGGTCACCGTCAGCGTGGACCGCGCCAGCGGGGCGCTGCCCGGGAGCCCGCCGCCAGCCCCGGCAATGCTCCCCCCCCCGGCCGGGCTCGACAGCCGCTACACCTTCGACACGTTCGTCGTCGGCTCGTCCAACCAGTTCGCCCAGGCCGCGTGTCTCGCGGTGGCCGAGTCTCCTTCCCGCGCCTACAATCCCCTGTTCATCTACGGTGGTGTCGGGCTCGGGAAGACCCACCTGCTCCACGCCATCGGCCACCAGATCGGCCGGACTCATTCGCAGCTCCGCGTCGAGTACCTCTCGACCGAAAAGTTCACCAACGAGCTCATCGGTGCCATCCGCTACGACAAGACGCCCGACTTCCGTCACCGCTACCGGACCATCGACCTCCTGCTGATCGATGACATTCAGTTCATCTCGGGCAAGGAGCGCACCCAGGAAGAGCTCTTTCACACCTTCAACGATCTCTACGAGTCGCAGCGCCAGATCGTGATCTCGAGCGACCGCTCACCCAAGGAAATTCCCGAGATCGAGGAGCGCCTGCGCTCGCGCTTCGAGTGGGGCCTGATCGCAGACATTCAGCCGCCCGACTTCGAAACCCGCGTCGCTATCCTCAAGAAGAAGGCCGAGCTCGACCGCCTCCCGCTGCCTGACGACGTCGCCTTCTTCATCGCGAACAAGGTCAAATCCAACATCCGCGAGCTCGAGGGCTGCCTCGTGCGCATCCGCGCCTTCTGCAACCTCACGGGCCGCGAGCTCAGCCTGGACCTCGTACAGGAGGTGCTCGCCAACATCTGGGGCGCCGAGGAGCGGCTCATCACGATCGAGGAAATCCAGCGACGCGTCGGGGACGTCTTCGGGGTCAAGCTCCAGGACCTCCGCTCCAAGACCCGCACCAAGGCGGTCGCGTTCCCCCGACAGGTGGCCATGTACCTCGCCCGCCAGCTCACGAGTGACTCGTTCGCGGACATCGGCCGCGGCTTCGGCGGCAAGGACCACACGACGGTCCTCCACGCCGTGAACAAGATCGAGGCGCTCCTCCAGGAGGACCCCAAGTTCCGCAAGACCATCGACCACATCATCAACACGATACAAATCGAGTGAGTGACCCCGTGCACCCCGACTCCTCGTCGCGATTATCCCAGCCCCATCCACCACCGACTCCTGACTCAGTCCCCGCCCTCACATGCGGGCCCGCACCGCCACCCGGTTATGCGACTCCGAGTTTCTTCCGGTTATCCACCGGGCCTACGACGACGACTACGAGTTTGGTCTCTCTTAAGGAGGAAGTCTAAGTCCGATGGAAATTCAAGTGGCGCGGGAACCGTTCCTTCGCGCGTTGCAGCTCGTGCAGAACATCGTCGAGCCTCGACAAACGTTGCCGATCCTGGCGAACGTCCTCATCGAGACCGAGGAGGGCGGATTGCGCGTGGCTGCCACGGATCTGGAGGTGGGCGCGCGCGTCGCCGTGCCCGCGACGGTCGTGCGCCCGGGCGGAATCACGCTGGCGGCGCGGAAGCTCCTGGAGCTGGTGCGCGAGCTCCCGGTGCAGCCGATCACGCTGAGATTGCAGGAGAACGGCTGGGTGCAGCTGCTGTGCGGGCCCGCGACCTTTCGTCTCGTCGGCCTGCCGGCCGAAGAGTATCCGCCGCTCGAGGCCGGCGAGGCGGACGGGTGGGTCGGCATCGAGGGCGGGCGGCTCCGGGTCATGCTGGCCCGGACGAGCTACGCCATGTCGCAGGACGAGAGCCGTCCGTTTCTCAACGGCCTCTACCTGGTGATCAAGAAGGGGGAGGTGCGACTGGTTGCTACGGACGGTCACCGGCTGGCCCTCGCGCGGGTCGCGGTCGACGCGGAGCGGGAGATGAGCGGGATCGTGCCGCGGAAGGCGGTGCTGGAGGTGAGCCGCGTGGTGGCTGGCGGTGAGGCGGTGACCCTGGCCGTCCGCGAGAACCAGTTTTTCCTCCGGACCCCCGGGGTCGCGCTCACCTCCAAGCTCATCGAGGGCACCTTCCCGAACTACGAGCAGGTGCTGCCGAGGAGTCATCCGCGGCGACTCGTGGTGGAGCGGGAGCCCCTGATCGCCGCGCTCCGGCGGGTCTCGGTCGTGGCGGACGACCGGACGAGGCCGGTCCGCCTGACGGCCGGGCCGGGAGCGGTGCGGCTCAGCGCGTCCAGCCAGGAGCACGGGGAGGCCGAGGAGGTGCTGCCGGCCGAGTTCGCCGGGGACGAGCTCATGATCGGCTTCAATACGCGATACGTCCTCGAGGCGCTGGGCCCCCTGGAGGGCGACCGGGTGGTGGTCGAGTTGAAGGATGCGCTGAGCCCCGGCGTCTTCAAGAGCGCCGGCGATGAGGAGCACGTCTGTGTTATAATGCCGATGCGGATTTGAGAGGAGGCCCGTCCGGGGGTGCACGTCCGATGGTTGGAGCTATCCGCCTTTCGCAACTACGCCTTCCTCAGCTTCGCTCCTGATCCTGGCCTCAACGTCCTGATCGGCCGAAACGGTCAGGGCAAGACGTCCCTCCTCGAGGCGCTCCACGTTCTCCTCACGGGGCGTTCGTTCCGCACGGCTCGTCTGCTCGAGTGTGTCGCCTGGAGTGCGCCGGAGGCCCTGGTGGCGGGCGAGATCGAGCGGGGCGAGGAACGCCGGCAGCTCCGCTTCACCGTGCTCGCGCGCGGCGGCCTGGAGGCGAAGAGCGCGGCGTGTCCGTGGGCTCGCGCGGTGGCGTTCACCGCGGCGGATCTCGCCCTGCTGACCGGGCCACCCCGCGTCCGCCGCGCCTACCTCGATGGGGCGGCGGCCAAGCTGCTGCCGGCACATGGCGAGGCCTGCCGGCGATACCACCTCGTGCTGCAGCACCGCGGGCGGCTCTTGGGCCGGTTGGCGGGACGGGCCGACGCCGAGCGGTTGCTGGCGCCGTGGGACGAGCAGCTGGCGGCCCTTGGCGGCGAGATCGTGCATCGCCGGATCGAGACGCTGGAGGCGCTGAGCCAGGACACGCGCCAGATCTGGGGCGCTCTGGGGCCGGACGGCGCCGAGATGCGGTTGGCCTATGCGCCGGTCGTCCCGCCCGGCCCGGACGTGGCCGCGACGCGGGAGCGGCTCCGCGAGGCGCTCGCCGGTGGCCGGCGGCAGGAGCTCGCCCGCGGGGTGACGCTGGTCGGGCCGCACCGCGACGACCTCGTCGTCTGGCTGGGTGAGGCGGATGCCCGCGTGTACGCGTCGCGGGGGGAGCAGCGGCTGCTCGTGCTGACACTGCGGCTGGCCGAGGCGGGCTCGGTGCGACGCCGGCTCGGGCTCCCGCCGGTGCTGCTCCTGGATGATCTGCTCTCGGAACTGGACCGCGGCGCGCGGGAGCGGGTTCTCGCGCAGGTCGCCGCGGAGGGCCAGGTATTCTTCTCGACCACGGACGCCGCCGTCGACGTGGCGGCGGCGGGCGTCGCGTGGGAGGTGCGCCACGGGGCGGTCGACGCGGTCGACGCGGTGGTCGCCGGGGGTGCGGCATGACCGGGAAGGAACCGAAGGCGGCGAAGGACCCGAGGGGCCGGGCGCACGCGGACAGTTACACCGCCCACGATATCAAGGTTCTCGAGGGGCTCGAGGCCGTCCGGAAGCGTCCGGCCATGTACGTCGGGGACACCGCGAGCTACGGGCTCCACCACCTCGCGTTCGAGGCGGTGGACAACTCGGTCGACGAGGCGCTGGCCGGCTACTGCCAGAACATCCGGGTCGTGCTGCACGCGGACGGCAGCTCCACGGTCGTCGATGACGGGCGCGGGATTCCGGTGGACATCCACGAGGGCACCGGGAAGTCGGCCGCCGAGGTCGTGCTGACGACGCTCCACGCCGGGGGCAAGTTCGAGAGCTCGGTGTACAAGGTCTCCGGTGGCCTCCACGGCGTCGGGATCTCCGTCGTCAATGCCCTCTCCGAGTGGCTCGAGCTGGAGATCCGCCGCGACGGCAAGGTCTACACGCAACGCTACGACCGGGGCAAGCCCCAGGCGGATCTCGTCCCCGGCGAGAAGACGACGAAGCGCGGGACGACGATCCGCTTCAAGCCGGACCCGGAGATCTTCGAGGAGACGACGTTCTCCTTCGACATCCTGTCGAACCGCCTCCGCGAGCTCGCCTTCCTCAACAGGGGGCTCAAGATTCAGATCGAGGACGAGCGCGACGAGAAGAAGCTCACGTTCCTCTACACGGGCGGCATCCGGCAGTTCGTCGAGTACATCAACCAGAACAAGACCCCGGTGCACCCGAAGGTGTTGTACTTCGAGGGCGGCCGCGGGGACATCCAGGTCGAGGTGGCCCTGCAGTACAACGACGGGTACCAGGAGAACGTCTTCTCGTTCGCGAACAACATCAACACCCGCGAGGGCGGCACGCACCTCACGGGCTTCCGCGCGGCGCTGACGCGGACGGTCGGCGCCTACGCCCAGGCGAACGGCTTCCTCAAGAACTTCAAGGGCGGGATGGCGGGCGACGACGTCCGCGAGGGGCTGACGGCCGTGATCTCGGTCCGCCTCCCCGAGCCGCAGTTCGAGGGCCAGACCAAGGCGAGGCTCGGCAACAGCGAGATCAAGGGGCTCGTCGAGTCGGTCGTGAACGACAAGCTCGCGCAGGCCTTCGAGGAGGATCCCGCGACGGCGCGCAGGATCGCCGAGAAGTGCGTCCGGGCCGCGCAGGCGCGGGAAGCGGCGCGGAAGGCCCGCGAGCTGACGCGGAAGAGGGGGATCGACGGCGACAACCTGCCGGGCAAGCTCGCGGAGTGCTCGGAGCGCGACCCGGCCGTGCGGGAGCTGTTCCTGGTCGAGGGCGACTCCGCCGGGGGCTCCGCCAAGCAGGGGCGCGATCGGCGGACGCAGGCGATTCTGCCGCTGCGGGGCAAGATCATCAACGCGGAGAAGGCGCGGTACGACAAGGTGCTCTCGCACCAGGAGATTCGGCTCCTCATCTCCGCGCTCGGGACGGGGATCGGGCCCGAGGAGTTCGACGTCGCGCGGCTCCGGTACCACAAGATCATTCTGATGACCGACGCCGACGTGGACGGAGCGCACATCCGGACGCTTCTCCTCACCTTCTTCTTCCGCCACATGGTGACGGTGATCGAAACCGGCTACCTCTACATCGCGCAGCCGCCCCTCTTCAAGCTCAAGCGCGGCAAGGCGGAGAAGTACCTCCTGAGCGAGCGGGAGCTCGAGCAGGAGCTGCTGGTCCTCGGCACCGAGAAGGCTCAGCTCCGCTACGGGAACGGCAAGGGCGCGAGGACGGTCAGCGAGGAGCGGCTCCGCCGGTTCGTGGGAGACGTGGTCGAGTACCGCCACCTCCGGGATCGGCTCGCGAGGCGCGGGGTCCCAGCCGCGTGGCTCGAGGCCTTCCTCCGGCACCGACCGCTCACGCGGAAGCGCATCTCGCGGGAGGCGCTGCTGGTCGAGATCCCGCGGGCCCTCGGACGCCCCGACGCCGAGTTCGCCATCCGGGCGGAGACCGAGGACGGCGTGCTCGCGGGGGGCCTGGTGGATGGTGCGGAGCACGTGCTGAACCTGAACCTGTTCGCGTCCGGCGAGTGGGCGAAGCTCGGAGAGGTCTACGGGCGGCTCGAGCCGTTCGACCGGCCGCCGTTCACGCTGGTGACCGCGCCCGGAGCCGAGATGCCCGTCGCCTCCAAGGACGCGCTGGTCGACCAGGTGCTCCAGCTCGGGCGGGCGGGGACGTCGATCCAGCGGTACAAGGGGCTCGGCGAGATGAACCCCGAGCAGCTCTGGGAGACGACGATGAACCCCGAGACGCGGACTCTCCTGCGGGTCACGACGGACGACGCCGTCCGGGCCGACGAGATCTTTACCATCCTCATGGGCGACCACGTGGAGCCGCGGCGCGACTTCATCGCGACCCACGCCCTGGAAGCCAGCCGCATTGACGTCTAGCGCCACGGCCCGAGGCGGAT
Source organism: uncultured bacterium (assembly GCA_964509395.1). GTDB lineage: Bacteria > Methylomirabilota > Methylomirabilia > Rokubacteriales > DASRDR01 > CAZDYT01. The sequence goes on along the minus strand of CAZDYT010000094.1, from coordinate 4,415 downwards.
GGGCGATGAGCCGCGACGCATTGACCAGGAGCGTGGCGTTTCAAGGACCCCAGCCCAGACCCGCCACCAGGTTCACACGGGGAGCTGCCGATGCCTGAGCGCCAGCAGCCGATCTCCATCGAAGAGGAGATGCGGCGGTCCTATCTCGACTACGCGATGTCGGTCATCATCGGCCGGGCGCTTCCCGACATCCGCGACGGCCTCAAGCCGGTCCACCGCCGCGTGCTCTACGCGATGCACGAGATGGGCCTCGCGTGGAACCGCACCTACCGGAAGGCGGCGCGCGTCGTCGGCGACACCCTGGGGAAGTTCCACCCCCACGGCGACGCGCCGGTCTACGAGGCCCTGGTCCGGATGGCCCAGGACTTCTCGCTCCGCTACCCGCTGATCGACGGGCAGGGGAACTTTGGATCGGTGGACGGCGACCCGCCGGCGGCGATGCGGTACACGGAGACCCGGCTCGCGAAGATCGCCCACGAGATGCTGGCGGACATCGACCGGGACACGGTGGGCTTCGTCCCGAACTACGACGAGACGCAGCAGGAGCCGACAGTCCTGCCGTCGAAGGTCCCGAACCTGCTCGTGAACGGCTCCTCCGGGATCGCGGTCGGCATGGCCACGAACATCCCGCCGCACAACCTGAGCGAGGTCGTGGATGGGCTGGTCCTCGTCCTGGACAACCCCGAGGTCACGCCCGAGGAGCTCCTGAACGTGATCAAGGGGCCGGACTTCCCGACCCGAGGCTACATCTACGGCACGGCGGGGATTCGCGAGGCCTACGCGACCGGCCGCGGCATCATCACGATGCGGGCCCGGGCCCATACAGAGAAGCTTCGGGGCGGACGCGAGGCGATCGTCGTCACCGAGCTCCCGTACCAGGTGAACAAGGCCAGCCTGATCGAGAAGATCGCCGAGCTCTCGCGCGAGCGGAAGATCGACGGGATCTCGGAGAGCCGCGACGAGTCCGACCGCCATGGCATCCGGATCGTGCTGGAGCTGGCCCGCGGGGAGATCGCCGAGATCATCTTGAACCAGCTCTACAAGCACACGGCGATGCAGTCTACCTTCGGCGTCATCATGCTCGCCCTGGTGGGCCGGCGGCCGCAGGTCGTGACGCTCCGCGAGATGCTCGACCACTTCGTCGCGTTCCGCCGCGAGGTCGTGATGCGCCGCACCCGGTACGACCTCGCGCGCGCCGAGGAGCGGGCCCACCTGCTGGAGGGGCTGCGCAAGGCGATCGAGAGCCTCGACCTCACGATCCGCCTCATCCGCGGGGCGGCGAGCGTGGACGCGGCCCGCGACGCCCTCATGCGGCGGCTCGGCCTCAGCGAGATGCAGGCGAAGGCGATCCTCGACATGCGGCTGCAGCGCCTGACGCAGCTCGAGCGGCAGAAGATCATCACCGAGCACACCGAGACCCTCCAGCTCATCGGGCGGCCGCGCGCCATCCTGGCCTCCGAGGCGTTGGTCCGGCAGATCATCAAGGAGGAGCTGCTCGCCCTGAAGACGGAGTACGGGGACGAGCGGCGCACGGAGATCGTCGAGGAGTCCGTCGAGCTCCGGCTGGAGGACCTGATCGCCGACGAGGAGATGGTCGTCACGGTCACGCGGTCCGGCTACATCAAGCGGACCGCGGTCGAGGCGTACCGGAGCCAGCGCCGGGGCGGGAAGGGCGTCCAGGGGATGGAGACGAAGGAGGAGGACGTGGTCGAGGACATGTACATCGCCTCGACGCACGCCTACCTCCTCTTCTTCACCAACGGCGGCAAGGTTCACTGGCTGAAGGTTCACGAGATCCCCGAGGCCAAGCGCGACGCGCGCGGCAAGGCGATGGTGAACCTCCTCCAGCTCGCCGAGGGAGAGCGCGTCGCGGCGACGCTCGCGGTCCGCGACTTCACGGCGGGCGGGGACGTCTTCTTCGCCACCCGGCAGGGCAAGGTGAAGAAGACCGAGCTCGCCGCGTACTCGCGTCCCCAGCGCGGGGGCATCCGGGCGATTGCCCTCGAGGAAGGAGACGCGGTCATCGCGGTGCGCCTGACCGATGGCCAGCGGCAGGTCGTCCTCGAGACGAAGCAAGGGATGTGCATCCGCTTCAGCGAGGAGGAGGTGCGGCCGCTGGGCCGCGTGGCCGCGGGGGTGAAGGGGATCGAGCTGGAGCCCGGGGACGCGGTGATCGCCGCCGAGGTCGTCCGCGAGGGGGCGGCGATCCTCACGGCGACGGAGCGCGGCTACGGCAAGCAGACCCCGCTCGAGGAGTATCGCCTCCAGGGGCGCGGGGGCAAGGGCATCATCGACATCAAGACCGCCGGCCGCAACGGCTCCGTCGTGGGGATGGCCCAGGTCGGCGAAGGCGATGACATCCTGGTGGTGACGACGAAGGGCAAGGTGATTCGCTTCCCCGCCCAGGAAGTCTCCTCGCAGGGCCGGAACACCTGGGGCGTGCGCGTGATCGACCTCGACCCTGACGACCGCGTCGGGAGCCTGGCGCGGGTCGAGGCCGAACGGGGAGCGAATGCTTGATCCCCGCTTCATCCGCGAACATCCCGAGGTCGTGGAGGCCGGCGCCAAGGCGCGCGGGGCGGCGGTCCCGCTCCAGGAGTTCCTCGACGCGGATGGCCGGCGCCGGGCCCTGCTCCGGGACGTAGAGGAGCGGAAAGCCCGCCGGAACCGCGCCTCGGAGGCGATCGCCGCCGCCAAGCGCCAGGGCCAGGACGCCGCGGCGGCCATCGCCGAGACCCGCCGCCTGGGCGACGAGATCCAAGCTGGCGACGCCCAGCTCCGCCTGCTGGAGGCCGAGATCGCCGCGCTCAGCCTTCGCTTCCCGAACCTCCCGCATCCGAGCGTCCCGGTCGGCGGCTCGCCGGACGAGAACGTCGAGGTCCGCCAGTGGGGCCGGCCCCGCGCGTTCGCCTTCACGCCGCGCCCCCACTGGGAGATCGGCGAGATCCTCGGCATCCTCGACTTCGAGCGGGCGGCGAAGATCGCCAAGTCGCGGTTCGCGGTGCTCTGGGGACCCGGCGCCGGGCTCGAGCGCGCGCTGGCGCAGCTGATGCTGGACCTCCACACGAAGACGCACGGCTACCGCGAGGTGCGGGTGCCGCACCTGGTCAACGCGGACGCCATGACGGGGACGGGGCAGCTCCCGAAATTCGAGGAGGAGCTGTTCAAGACGCTCGAGCCGGAGGGGGGTCGCCCGCTCTACCTCATCCCGACGGCCGAGGTGCCGCTGACGGCGCTGCACGGCGGCGAGATCCTGCCGGGCGAGAGCCTCCCGCGGAAGTACACGGCGCTGACGCCCTGCTATCGTCGGGAGGCGGGCTCCTACGGGGCCGATACCCGCGGGATGATCCGGCAGCATCAGTTCGACAAGGTGGAGCTCGTCAAGCTCACGACGCCCGAGAGCTCCTACGACGAACTCGAGGGCATGGTCCGGGACGCCGAGGCGGTCCTCCAGCGCCTCGAGCTGCCCTACCGCGTCGTGCTGCTCTGCGCCGGGGACCTGGGCTTCGTCTCCGCCAAGACGTACGACCTCGAGGTGTGGCTCCCGGGGCAGGGGCGCTACCGAGAGATCTCCTCTTGCTCCAACTGCGAGGCCTTTCAGGCGCGGCGGGCGAACCTCCGCTATCGTCCGCCGGGTGGCAAGGCCGAGTATCTCCACACGCTGAACGGCTCGGGACTCGCGGTCGGGCGGACGCTGATCGCGGTGCTCGAGAACTACCAGGAGGCGGACGGCTCCGTGGTCGTCCCCGAGGCGTTGCGGCCCTACCTGGACGGGCAGACCCGGCTGCCCCCCGCCTGATCACCCCGCTCCCCCGCGGCACCGCCCTGTCGGCCCGGGGCCGCTCAGACCAGGTCGCGAGGGACCGCGGTGTTCCAGCTCCGGCAGAAGACGCGCGCGTCGCCCTCGAAGGCATCGAGCGTCGCCTGGACCCCAAACGCCGCGCGCGTCGCCGTGAGCCGGGTCCGGGTGCGGGTCTCGACGCGCCAGTCGCCGCGCTGCATGCGGACCGTCGAGGCGACCTCCGCCCGGGCCGACAGAGGGTCCTCCGGCCTGATGTCGTAGCGCTCGGTCACGATCGTCTGGAGGGTCAGATCGATGTCGTCGAGGCGGTAGCGCCCGCTGTCCTGCAGGAGCTCCTGCGTGACCACGCCGCTGGCGACGTCGTGGTGGACCATCCGGCCGGTGCGGCCGGCCTCGAGGACGGTCGTGCGGAGCGGCGGCGGCGCTTCGGGCGGCGGGAGCGGCGGGAGCTGGGCGTCCGCCGGGTCGGGCGCGCGCACCGGTAGCTCGAGCACGCTCGCGCCCGCCCACACGGTGGGCGTGACCGGCTCGGGCGCGGGCCAGGCGATCGGCCAGTAGGCGGTGGACAGCGCGAGACGCAGCCGGTGCCCGGGCGGGAACGCCTGCGCGACGT
>CAZDYT010000093.1:8494-10378 GCA_964509395.1 uncultured bacterium | reverse complement strand
GGAGGACCGTGCCGTAGCGGGTGTACTGGGTGATCTTCTTCCGCCCCGCCTCCCCTTCCTTGGCCAGCCGCTCCAGCGCCGGCATCACGACCGTGAGGAGTTGCAGGATGATGGACGCCGAGATGTACGGCATGATCCCGAGGGCGAAGACCGTGAGGCGGCGCAGGTTGCCGCCCGAGAAGAGGTCGACGAGCCCGAGCAGCGTGTTCTGCATCTGGTCGAAGAGACGGGCGAGCGCTTCGCTGTCCACGCCCGGGGTGGGCACGTGGGCGCCCACCCGGTAGGCCGCCAGGAGCCCGAAGGTCACCAGGAGGCGGCGCTTCAGCTCCGGGATCTTGGTGACGTTCTGGAGGTTCTGCAGGACCTCGATCACGCTGGAATCACCTCGGCGCGGCCGCCGGCCGCCTCAATCTTCTGCACCGCGGACTTCGAGAAGGCGTGGGCACGCACCGTCAGCGGATGCCCCGCCGGCGGCGTGCCCTCGCCGAGCACCTTGACCAATCGGGCCTGCCTGGCCCGGAGGAGCCCCGTGCTCACCATCGTCTCCGGCGTCACCTCGCCGCCCTGCGGGAACCGGCGCACGAGGTCCGCTAGGTTCAGCACGGCGAACTCTCGCCGGAGCGGGTTCCTGAACCCCCGCTTCGGGATCCGCCGGTGGAGCGGCATCTGGCCGCCTTCGAACCCCGGCCCCTTGCCGCCGCCGGACCGAGCCTTGAGCCCCTTGTGCCCGCGGGTCGACGTCTTGCCGTGCCCCGAGCCGGGCCCCCGCCCGACGCGCTTGCGCCGCTTCCGGGATCCGGGGGTGGGGCGGAGGTCGCTGAGGTTCACGCCTTCCGCTCCTCTTCCATGCGGACCGCCTCCACACGGATCGCGTAGGGCACGCGCGCGAGCATGCCGCGGATCGCGGGTGTGTCCGCGTGCTCCACGGTCGCGCGGATCCTTCGGAGCCCCAGCGCCTGGAGTGTCCGGACGTGCGCGGGCTTGAGCCCGATCAGGCTCCGCGTGAGCGTGACTCGCAATCTGGCCGCACCGCCTCCGGCCTGCGGCCTGCGGGACGCCGCTCCCTGCTCGTTACGCTTCCTGCTTGGCAAGGGGGGTCTCCTCCGGTTCCTGCGCGGGCTTGCGGCGGAGCGCGTGGACGTCCTGGAGCTTGCGCATCCGCTGGAGCGCGTCCATCGTGGCCTTCAGCACGTTGTGCGGGTTGTGCGAGCCGAGGGTTTTGGTCAGCACGTCCTGGACCCCCGCCGCCGCCAGCACGGCCCGGACGGCCCCGCCCGCGATCAGCCCGGTCCCCTGGGTCGCCGGCTTCAGGAACACACGGCCCGACCCGTAGCGCCCGGTAATCTCGCAGGGGACCGTGGTCTCCCGCAGCGGGACGTAGATGAGGTCCTTCTTGGCGTGCTCCACCGCCTTCCGGATGGCCTCCGGCACCTCGTGCGCCTTGCCGAGCCCGATGCCGACGTGACCGGATCCGTCGCCCACCACCACCAGCGCCGTGAAGGAGAAGCGTCGTCCCCCCTTCACCACCTTGGCGACGCGGTTGATGGCCACCACCCGGTCCTTCAGCTCCAGCGAACTCGGCTCTATGCGCGGTTCCGCCATACCGTCTCCCTAGAACGCGAGGCCCGCGGCGCGCGCCGCGTCGGCCAGGGCCCTCACGCGCCCGTGGTATTTGTAGCCGGCTCGATCGAAGACCACGGACGCGATCCCCTGTTCTCTCGCCTTTCGGCCGATCAGCTCGCCCACCGCCTTGGCGGTCTTGATGTTTCCACCGGACTTCAACTGGCCCTGAAGCTCTTTCGACAGGCTACTGGCCGTCGCCAGCGTCACCCCGCGGTCGTCATCGACGACCTGCGCGTAGATGTGCTTGAGGCTGCGGAACAC
>CAZDYT010000093.1:0-8484 GCA_964509395.1 uncultured bacterium | reverse complement strand
CCGTGGCCGGGATGCCGCCCCGCGCACGACCCGACGGATCCGGCGGTGGCGAATCGCCCGTCCTTCCACCCGACTCTTGACGCTCACCGCGCTCTCCTCGAAAGGCTACTTCGCACCGGCCTTGCCCACCTTCTTGCGGACGACTTCGTCCACGTACCGGATCCCCTTGCCCTTGTAGGGGTCCGGGGGACGGAGCGCGCGCATCTGCGCCGCCGTCTGCCCGACCAGCTGCTTGTCGGCCCCGCGGAGCGTAATCAGGGTCTGCTTGTCGACCTCCGCCTGCACGCCCTCGGGCAGCGGAAAGACGATCGGGTGCGAGTAGCCGAGGCTGAGCGTCAGGGTGCGACCGGCGAGCTGCACCCGGTAGCCGATCCCGACGATCTCGAGCTTCTTCTCGAACCCCTCCGTGACGCCGCGGACCATGTTGGCCACCAGCGCGCGCGTCAACCCGTGAATCGCCTTCGCCGTGCGGTGATCGGCCGCGCGGCGGACCACGATGTTCCCGTCCGACACCGCCACCGAGCAGAGCTGATGGACCGTGAGCCCCAGCTTCCCCTTCGGGCCCTGGACCTCGATGTGCCCGCCCTCGACGGCGACCTTGACGCCCCTCGGGATCGCAATCGGCTTCTTCCCTATCCGTGACATCCCTGACCTACCCCGCGCATCTCACCAGACGTAGCAGAGCACCTCGCCGCCCACGCGCAGCCGCCGCGCCTCGCGGTCCGGCAGCACGCCGCGCGACGTCGAGAGAACCGCCACCCCCATGCCGCCCAGCACCGCGGGAATCTTGGCCGCCCCGACGTAGCGCCGGCGGCCCGGCTTCGAAACGCGCTCGAGGCCGACGATGACCCGCTCCTGATTCGGTCCGTACTTGAGATACACGCGCAGGGTCCCCTGCTTGCGATCCTCGATCACGCGGAAGTTCTTGATGAAGCCTTCCTCCTTCAAGAGCTCCGCGAGGCGCACCTTGATCTTGGACGCGGGGATATCCACTTTCTCGTGCTCGGCCATGCTCGCGTTGCGGATCCGCGCCAGCATGTCTGCGATGGGGTCCGTCACCGTCGCCATCCGTCGCTCCCTCTCGCGTCCCCGCGCCTCACCAGGAGGCCTTGACCACGCCCGGGATCTCGCCTCGCAGCGCCAGATTGCGGAAGCAGATCCGACAGAGCCGGAACTTGCGGAGGTATCCCCGCGGCCGTCCGCACAGGCGGCAGCGCGTGTACGTGCGCGCCTTGAACTTCGGGGGCCGCTGCTGCTTGTAGATCAGTGAGGTTTTCGCCATAGCCGTCCCCGCCTCAATCGCGGAAGGGGACACCCAGATGCGCCAGGAGCGCCTTCGCCTCGTCGTCGCCGCGCGCCGTGGTGCAAATGATCACGTCCATCCCCCGGACCTTGTCGATCTTGTCATACGCGATCTCCGGAAAGATCACCTGCTCCTTCAGCCCCAGCGCGTAGTTGCCGCGCCCGTCGAAGGACTTCGGCGACAGGCCCTTGAAGTCCCGCACCCGTGGAAGCGCCACGTTGACCAACCGGTCAAGAAACTCGTACATCCGCGCGCCACGGAGCGTCACCTTCGCGCCGATGGGCATGCCGGCGCGGATCTTGAAGTTGGCGATGGACTTCTTCGCCTTCGTCACCACGGGCTTCTGGCCCGAGATGGCTCGAAGATCGACCACCGCATGGTCCAGGACCTTGACGTTGTCCTTCGCCTCCCCGAGCCCCATATTGATCACGATCTTGTCGAGTCGCGGCACCTCGTGCGGATTCCCGTACCCCCGCTCCCGCATCAGGGCCGGAATGGTCGCCGTTCGGAACCGCTCACGTAGGCGTGGCGGGATCGTGCCCATGCTCCGGGGGCGGGCCGGAGGGGCCTTCTCCTCCGGCTTGCCCGCCGGGGCCGGCCGGGCCTTGCCCTTGGGCGCCGCCGGTTTCGCCGCTGCCGCTTGAGGCTTCTCAGGCTTGGCCATGGTCACGCCTTGTCCACGATCTCGCCGCACTGCCGGCATACGCGAGCCCGGCGGCCATCGGCCAGGATCTGGATGCCGGTCCGGGTCGGCTTGTCGCACTTGCCGCAGACGAGCATGACGTTGGAGACATGCAGCGACCCCTCGCGCTCGATGATCCCGCCCTGCCGGACCTTCTGCGTGGGCCGTTGATGCCGCTTGATGAAGTTGACGCGCTCGACGACCACCCGCTGCTTCTCCGGAAGCACCACGAGCACCTTGCCGCGCTTCCCCTTCTCCTTCCCCGCGATGACGACGACGGTGTCGTTCCGCTTGATGGAGAGCCCATTCTTCGTCATGGTCGCCTCACAGGACCTCGGGAGCGAGCGAGATGATCTTCATGAACTGGCGCTCGCGCAACTCGCGCGCGATGGGGCCGAAGATCCGCGTCCCGATGGGGTTGTTCTGCGGATTCAGGAGCACCGCCGCGTTCCGGTCGAACTTGATGTAAGACCCGTCGGGGCGCCGAATCTCCTTCGCCGTGCGGACGACGACCGCCCGGGCCACGTCGCCCTTCTTCACCGAGCCCTCCGGCGTGGCCTCCTTGATGGCCACGATGATCGTGTCCCCGATCGTCGCGTACCTCTTGTTCGAGCCACCCATCACCCGGATGCACTGGACCTTCTTGGCCCCCGAGTTGTCGGCCACCTCCAGCATCGTCCGCGTCTGAATCATCGCCCTTGTATCCCATCACGGGCTCACGAGGCCCGCCCGAGGATCTCCTTGATGCGCCATCGCTTGTCCTTCGAGAGGGGGCGGGTTTCCACGATGAGCACCCGGTCCCCCACGTGCGCCTCGTTCCGCTCGTCGTGCGCCTTGAAGCGCGTGGTACGCTTGACGACTCGCTCATAGCGGGGATGCCGAAACGTCCGCTCGACCACGACCACGCGTGTCTGGTTCATCTTGTCGCTCACGACGATCCCGATCCGGGTCTTCTGCACGTCGTTCCCTCCGCCGCCGTTCCAATCACTTACCCACAGGATGGCGCGCTATTTCACCACTAGGTGCGCCGCAGGCCCAGGCTCCGCTCCCGGAGGATCGTCTTGACGCGCGCCAGTTCCCGTCGCGCCTGTCCGATCCGCGCCGGATTCTTCGCCATCGCCATGGCGACCTGGAACCGCAGGTTGAAGAGCTCTTCCGTCAACTCGCGGTCGCGCTGCTCCAGCTCCCCATCGCTCAGTTCACGGAGCTTCACCTTATTTTTGGCCATGGCGCCCGCCCAGCCCTAATCTTTCGTGCGCATGACGAACTTCGTCTTGATCGGCAGCTTCTGACTCGCCAGCTTGAAGGCCTCGCGGGCCACCTCTTCGCCCATTCCCTCCATCTCATAGATGATGCGACCCGGCTTCACGACCGCCACCCAATACTCCGGGTTGCCCTTGCCCTTCCCCATCCGCGTCTCCGCGGGCTTCTTCGTGAAGGGCTTGTCAGGAAACACGCGGATCCAGATCTTCCCGCCACGCTTGACCGCTCGCGTCAGCGCGACGCGCCCCGCCTCGAGCTGGCGGTTGGTGATCCACGCCGGCTCCAGAGCCTTCAGACCGTAGTCACCGAAGGCCAGGGTCGACCCTCGCAGGGCGATGCCCTTCATGCGGCCCCGCTGCTGCTTCCGGTATTTGACACGCTTGGGCTGCAGCACGCGGGTCGCCTATGAGAGCTCCGAGCCGCGACCCGTGGGCAGCACCTCGCCCTTGAAGATCCATACCTTGACCCCGATCGTGCCGTACGTCGTGTGCGATGTCGCCACGCCAAAGTCGATCTCCGCCCGCAGCGTCTGCAGCGGGACGCGCCCGTCCCGGTACCACTCCCGCCGCGCGATCTCGGCACCCCCGAGACGGCCGGCACAGGCGATCCGGATTCCCTCGGCCCCCAGGCGCACGGCGCTCTGGACGGCCTTCTTCATCGCGCGCCGGAACGCCACCCGCTTCTCCAGCTGAAGCGCGATATTCTCGGCGACGAGCTGGGCGTCGAGCTCCGGGTGGACCACCTCCTCGATGTTCAGGTGGACCTCCTTGCCGGTCCGGGCCTGCAGCTCGTTCTTCAGCTTCTCGACTTCCGAGCCCTTCCGTCCGATGATGATCCCGGGCCGCGCCGTGTGGATGGTGATCCGCGCGCGACTGGCCGATCGCTCGATGTCGATCCGGGAGATCCCCGCGTGATAGAGCGCCTCCTTGATATAGCGCCGGATCTTCGCATCCTCGTGCAAGAGGTTCGCGTAGTCCTTCTTCGCGAACCAGCGCGAACTCCACGTTCGCGTGACGCCCAAGCGGAACCCCACCGGGTGGACCTTTTGCCCCATTACTCGCTCCTCGTCCGCGCGCGGCCACCACCCTTGGGCGAGACACCCGGCGCCTTCCGTCCCGTCGTCACCCCACTCCGACCCGGGCGGCCAGCGGGTCGCGCCTCCCGGTCCGGCTGGCCGTCCGGTGCCTCACTCAGCGTGATCGTGATGTGACTCGTCCGATGCCGGATCCGGTACGCCCGCCCCATCGCCCTCGGCTGGATGCGCTTGAGCATCGGGCCTCCGTCCACGATGGCGCCGACCCGCAGGTCCTCGAAGCCCCGGACCTGGTGGTTGTGCTCGGCGTTGGCGATCGCCGAGCGCAGCACCTTCTCGATGAGCCGCGCGGCAGCCTGAGGCGAGTACTGCAGGATCGACAGCGCCTCTCCGACGCGCTTGCCGCGGATCAGGCCGGCGAGCAGGCGCGCTTTCGACGGCGACACGCGGAGGAATCGGCCGGCAGCCTTAGTCAGCATGGCTACCTCAACGCCGTGGAGCGCTCGGTGTGCGAGCCGTGCGCGCGGAAGGTGCGCGTCACCGCGAACTCGCCGAGCTTGTGCCCGACCATGTTCTCGGTGATGTACACGGGAATGAATTTCTTGCCGTTGTGCACGGCCAGCGTGTGCCCGACGAACTCCGGCAGGATCGTCGAGCGCCGCGACCACGTCTTGACCACCTTCTTCTGCCGCGTCGCGTTCAGCTCCTCGAGCTTCTCGAGGAGCGGCTGATCCACGAACGGCCCCTTTTTCAGAGAGCGTCCCACAGGCGCCTACCCTTTCCGGCGCGAGACGATGTAGCGGTCGGACGGCTTCCGCCGTCGCGTCTTCGCGCCTTTGGTTGGCCGACCCCACGGCGTCATCGGGTGATTCCCCTTGCCGCGCCCCTCGCCGCCGCCCATGGGGTGGTCCACCGGGTTCATCGCCACGCCGCGGACGGTAGGCCGGATCCCAAGCCACCGTGCGCGGCCGGCCTTCCCGATCGAGACGTTCTCGTGGTCGAGGTTCCCGACCTGTCCGATCGTCGCCGCGCAGTCCAGGTGGATGAGCCGGATCTCCCCCGAGGGGAGCTTGACGTGCGCCATCTCGCCTTCCTTGGCCAGGAGCTGGGCTCCCGTGCCGGCGCTCCGACAGAGCTGCCCACCCTTGCCCGGCTGCAGCTCGATGTTGTGGACCGTCGTGCCGGCTGGGATGTTCCGGAGGGGCAACGCGTTGCCCGGCAAAATGTCCGCCGCTGGTCCGGACATGACCGTGTCACCCACCTTGAGATCGAGCGGGGCAATGATGTACCGCTTCTCGCCGTCGCGGTAGTAGAGCAGGGCCAGGCGCGCCGAGCGGTTCGGGTCGTACTCGATCGCCGCCACCTTGGCCGGAATCCCAACCTTGTCCCGGCGGAAATCGACGAGGCGGATCCTCCGCTTGTGGCCTCCCCCGATGTGCCGGGTGGTAATGCGGCCCTGGGCATTCCGCCCTCCGGTCCGCTTCTTGGTGACCGAGAGGCGCTTCTCGGGCCACGTCTTGGTGACCTCGTCGAAGGTCGGCATGGTCATGAACCGGCGACCCGCCGACGTCGGCTTCAGCGTCTTGACTCCCATCGCGTCCCCTCTGTCCCCGCGCCTACGTCTCGAAGAGCTCGATCTTGCTGCCGGGCCCCAGCGTCACGACCGCCTTCTTCCAGGACGGCCGCCGCCCCAGGTATCGGCCCATCCGCTTCGCCTTGCCGAACACGACCTGGGTCCGGACGTCGGTGACCTTCACCTTGAAGATCGCCTCGACCGCCTGCCGGACCTCCACCTTGTTCGCGCCCATGGCGACCTGGAAGGTCACCTGGTTGTGGGCGTCCTTGAGCGCCGTTGCCTTCTCGGTCACGAGCGGGCGCAGCACGACCTGTCGCGGGTCTCTCATGACGCGAGCGCCTCCTGCAGGTGGAGGAGCGCGGGGCGATCGAAGACCACCTGGCGGTGGCGCAACAGCTCGGCGACGGAGACCTGGCCGGGTCGCACCACGCGGAGCCAGGGCACGTTCCGGCTCCCCCGGTCGAGGGCCTCCGTGAGGTTGGCGACGACGAGCAGCGTGGACTCCCGGCCCAGCCCCAGTCCGGCGAGCAGACCGAGGACGGCCTTCGTTTTCGGCTCGGCGATCCGGAGCTCCTCCACGACCGTCAGGCGACCCGCGGCGAGCGTGTCGCTGAGCGCCGCGCGCAACGCGGCACGCCGGGCCTGCCGCGGCATGCCTTGCGCGTAGCTTCGGGGTGTCGGTCCGAAGGGTTTGCCGCCGCCGCCCCACTGCGTGGCGCGGATGGAGCCCTGGCGCGCGCGCCCGGTCCCCTTTTGCCGCCACGGCTTCCGCCCGCCCCCCGAGACCTCGCTCCGACCCTTGGTGTCGTGCGTGCCTGCACGGTGCCCCGCCAGCTCGCGGACGACCGCCTGGTGGAGCAACGCCGCGCTCACGGGAGCCCCGAACACGCTGCCGTCCAGCTCCAGGCTCTCGCGGGGCTTGCCCGTTTGATCGAGGACGCTCACGCTCGGCATGGGCTCAGGCCTTCTTGGCCGCCTTCTGCTGCGCCTTGGAGAGCTTGACGCTCTTCCGGATGAGGACGAGCCTCCCCGTCGCGCCCGGCACCGCGCCTTTCACCAGGATCAGGTTCTGGTCGGGCATCACGCGGACGACCTCGAGATGCGACACGGTGACCCGGTCGCCGCCCATCCGCCCGGGCAGGTGGTGCCCAGGAAACACCCGCGAGGGGTCGGACGAGGCGCCGATCGAGCCGGGGGCTCGGTGAAACATCGAGCCGTGCGTGGCGTCACCGCCGTACCAGCCGTAACGCTTCACGCCCCCCTGGAAGCCCCGACCCTTGGTCACCCCCGTCACGTCCACGAGCTCGCCCGGCTTGAAGAGGTCCACCGTCAGCGTCTGGCCGACCTGGTAGCCCTCGACGGTCTTCAGACGGATCTCCCGCAGCGCCCGGACGGGCGCCACGTTCGCCGTCTTGAAGTGGCCCGCCATCGGCTTGTTCACGTTCTTGCGCTTGGCCTCGAACCCGAGCTGGAGCGCCTCATAGCCGTCGCGCGCCTGGGTCTTCACCTGCACGACGGCGCACGGCCCCGCCTCGAGAACGGTAACGGGGACCGCGTTCCCGTCGTCCGCAAAGATCTGCGCCATGCCGCGCTTGCGCGCGATCAGGCCGAAGGTCAACGCCTTCCCCATATCTCGCTTCTTCCCTAGTTTGCTCAGTTCACTCGTCAGTCTGACCCGTCGATCGCCGCCGACAGATGTCGCAACGGTCCCAGGAATCATTGCCGCGACACGTGCAGCAGCGCTCGCCCATCTTCCGGCAGCTGTGGCCACAGGTGTTGATGAAGAAGCTGCCGCTCCCCGTTCGCTCCGAGTGAATACCTGCCGTGCCACTCGAGGTCCGGCTAGAGGACCACTTGTTCGACTCGCTCATCGCCGTGCCCTCCTCGGGACCGTCGGCATATTCCTGCCATGCCGAGAACCGAGCAGCCCTAGGACGCAGGCTCGAGCCGCGCCGAGGCGTATGCCGCATACGTTGAGGCGCGGCGAGGGCCGAGGACGCCGGGATGCGATGGTTATCGGCATGGCCTCTACAGCTTGATTTCCACGTCGACGCCCGACGGCAAATCCAGCTTCATGAGCGCGTCCACCGTCTGCGGGGTCGGATCGAGAATGTCGAGCAGGCGCTTGTGCGTCCGGATCTCGAACTGCTCGCGCGACTTCTTGTCCACGTGCGGCGATCGCAGCACCGTCCAGCGGTTGACCGCCGTCGGCAGCAGGACGGGGCCCGCCACGCGGGCACCGGTCCGGCGCACGGTCTCCACGATCTCCTTCACGGACCGGTCCAGCAGGCGGTGGTCATACGCCCGCAACCGGATGCGGATCTTCTGGTCGACGACCATCGCCACAGCCGCCTACTCCTTTGACTGAGCCTGACCGGGCCGGGGCCCGAGCAGCCCTAGGACGCAGGGCCGAGGCCCGCCGAGGCGTGTGCCGCATACGTTGAGGTGGGCCGAGGCCCGAGGACGCCGGGATGCGACGGGCATCGGCCCGGCCAGCCGGATCTTCTGGTCGACGACCATCGCCACGGGACTATCCCTCCGCCGCGGTCACGCCGCGACTCGGCCCTACTCGACAATCTCCGTGACGACGCCGGCGCCCACCGTCCGGCCGCCCTCCCGGATCGCAA
>CAZDYT010000092.1:0-10424 GCA_964509395.1 uncultured bacterium | reverse complement strand
AGCAGAGGAGGATGCGGTCGTCGGGCCGGAGGCCGGCCCCCCACATGATGCGGGCGTGGGCCTCGCCGATCCGCTCCCAGTCGTCCCGGCCGATCCCGAACACGGTCGGGCGGCCCGTCGTCCCGCTGGTCCCGTGAATCCGGGCGACCTCGCCCGGCGCGAGACAGAGGTAGTCGCCGAAGGGCGGGTGGGCGGCCTGGGCCGTGCGCAAATCGGCCTTCTGCACCACCGGGAACCGGGCGAGGTCCTCCAGGCTCTTGAGCGTGACCGGCGACACGCCCGCCGCTTCCCACTTTCGCCGGTAGAACGGGCTCCGCTCCCAGGCGTAGCGGACCTGGCGCGCGAGCTTGGCGAAGATGACCTCGTCGCGCGCCGCCGGCTCAGCGCACTCGAGCTCGGGCAGCCAATGCTCGGCCTCCGGGGCCGGCCGATAGGCAGGATCGTAGCGCGGCGGCCAGACCGTGAGATCGACGCCGCGCGAGCGCCGGAGCGCCTTGAGGTCGAGCCGGGGCTTCACGCTGCCGCGCCGTGCGGGGCGACCGGACTCAGCGCGACGATCGGGCCGCGACGAGCTCGCGGACGCGGATCGCGACAGCATCGGGGGGCGCGTCCTGGAGCACGATGTCGGCCACGCCCATCGCTCGGAGCGCCGGGACATCCTCGTCAGGAATCACGCCGCCGACCACGACGAGAATGTCCTCGGCGCGCGCCCCGCGCAGCAGCTCGAGGATGCGCGGCAGGAGCGCCATGTGGGCGCCCGAGAGGATGCTGACGCCGAGGACGTCCACGTCCTCCTGGACGGCCGTCGCGACCACCTGCTCGGGCGTCCGGTGGAGCCCACTGTAGATCACCTCCATCCCGGCGTCCCGCAGCGCCCGCGCGACGACCTTGACGCCGCGGTCGTGCCCGTCGAGCCCGACCTTGGCCATGAGCACCCGGATCGGCCTCACGTGGCTACCGAGTCGTCAGGGCGGACGTCGTGGCCCTCCGTCAATGCGGACCGAGCGGGCTGCAAACACGCGGCTGCGGTGTGAATGCGCTTGACCCCCGCCACGCCACACGCTCAATCGAAGCGCTCCGAGCGCGGGCTTTGCCCGCGCAACCCATCCTGGGGGGAGATTCGGAAGGGGGCAAAGCCCCCCTTCCGAGAATCTACGCCCAGGACATCTCCTGGGGCACCAGGATACCCGTCGGGAACGGCTGATAGTTGAGGTCCTTCTTCATCACCACCGGCTGCACGACCTGGAAGAGGGGGATGACGTAGCCCTTCTCGACGGCGTACCGGGCGGCCCGCTTGGCCGCCGCGATGCGCTTGGGCTCGTCCTTCTCCCCGAAGACCGGATCGATCAGGGGGATCAGGTCCTCCGACTCCCAGACCCGGAACGGCCCCTTCACGTTGAGCTGGAAGCCGACCGAGTTGATCGGGTCCCCGGTCGCGTTCGACCAGAAGTAGAGCGAGAGCGGAGCCAGCCCCTTTCCTTCCTTCGTCCGGTTGTTGCGGTACTGGAACCACTGGGGGATCGTGACCACCTCGAGCTCCGCCTCGATCCCGACGTCCTTCCACATCTGCGTGATCGCGGTCATGACCTCGAAGTCCTTGGCGCGGACGCCCTTCGTGCTCATCACCTGCAGGCGGAGCGGATTCGAGGGCGAATAGCCCGCTTTCTGGAGGAGCTGCTTCGCTTTCGCCGGGTCGTACGGGAAGGTGAAGCTCGGATCGTAGGCGTCGTAGAGCTGGCCTTCGGTCGAAGAGGAGGGGATCCCGAACCCGAGCAGGACCTTCTCCACCAGCGTCTTCTTGTCGATGGCGAGGTGGACGGCGAGGCGTACGTCCTCCTTCTGCAACGGGTCGAAGCGCGGGGAGACGAAAATCTCCGCCATGTCCGCGATCGGCTGCTTGACGCCCTTCAGATCGGGCTGCGCGGTCAGCCGCGCGAACTCCTCGACGGCGACCTCGGAGGCGATGTCGGCACTCCCCGAGAGGATCTCGGCGACGCGGGCCGTCGGGTCGGTCACCATCTTGAAGACCGTGCGCTTGATCGGCGGCGCGCCCTTCCAGTAGCGGTCGAAGGCGTCGAGGACCAGCGTGCTGCCCGGGGTGAACGAGACGACGCGGTAGGGCCCCGAGCCGATCGGCTTCCTGGCGAACTCTTCCGGGCCAACTTTCTGGAAGTAGGCCTTGGGGATGACGAACGACGCCAGGAACCCCATCCAGCGCGGGAAGGACGGGTCGAACCTCGCGAACTCCAGGTGGATTTTCGCCCCGGCCCGGACCTGGATGTCCGTGATCTTCTCGTAGATCACCTTGTACGGCGGGGTCGCCCGCATCCGATCCAGGCTGAAGGCGACGTCCTCGGCCGCGAGGTCGGAGCCGTCGTGGAACTTCACGCCCTGCCGGATCTTGAGGTCCATGCCCATCTTGTCGGGACTCGACCACTGCCAGGCCTCGACGATGTGGGGTTGATACTTGAGGTGCCGGTCCTGCTGGAGATACCGGTCGAAGATCGCCTCGTACATGGACTCCCGCGGGCTGTTCCGTGAGGCCGGCTGCGGGTCCAACGACGTCACCGTCTCCGGGAAGGCGATCGTCACCGTCTGCTTCTTCTGGGCCAGTGCCGCGCGCTCCCAGCGCAACGTCGCGAGCGCCGCCGCGCCCGCCCCCGTGGTCTTCAGAAACGCTCGCCGGCTGGTCATGGTCACCCTCCCGTGGGCGAGGCCGCGGGCCCCGCCGATCCGTCTCGCCCCTCGATCACCCGCGCCGCACGGAGTGCTCGATAGACGCGCTCCGGCGTCATCGGCAGCTCGGTCATCCGCGCGCCGACGGCATCCTTCACCGCGTTGGCGACCGCCGCGGAGATCGGGATGGTCCCCGACTCCCCGAGCCCCTTCGCCCCGAACGGCCCCGCCTCGTCCACGGTCTCGATGAGCGTGATGAGGATCTCCGGCATGTCCGGGGCCGTGAGGAGCTTGTAGTCGAGGAACCCCGGGTTCAGGACACGCCCGCCCTCGAGCTTGAGCTCCTCGGTCAAGCAGTAGCCGAGCCCCATGTGGATCCCGCCTTCGATCTGGCCCTCGCAGCCGATCGGGTTCAGGGCCCGCCCGACGTCGTGCGCCGAGGCAACGCGCAGCACCTCGATCTTCCCCGTCGCCTCCTCCACCTCGACGAGCGCCGCCTGAGCGGCGAAGCCGTAGGTCACGGAGACGTTCCCGCGGAAGTCCTTGTCGAGCATCTGGGTCGGCGGATCGTAGAAGGCCTGGCCCATGAGGATCTGGCCGCTCTCGCGGAAGTGGCCCGATCGGACGACCTTTTCGTAGGGGATCCGGCGCTGCGGCGTCCGCCGGACGAAGACGACGCCGTCCTCGCAGTCGAGCTCCTCGACCGGCTCGTCGAGCTGCTGGGCCGCCCACGTGAGGAGCTGGCGCTTGACGTCCCGGGCGGCGAGGAGCGCCGCGTTCCCCGCGATGAAGGTCGTCCGGCTCGCATGGACCCCGACGTCCCAGGGCTTCACGGCGGTGTCGTCGTTGACCACGGCGACGCGCCCGAACGGGATCCCGAGCTCCTCGGCGACGATCATCGCCAGCACCGTCTCGGAGCCCTGCCCGATCTCGCTCGCGCCGGTGATGAGGCTGACCTTGCCGAAGTCGTCGAGCTTGACGATGGCGCCGCAGCCGTCCGAGCGGTAGACGCGCGCGCCGCCGCCCACGTGGAACATCCCCGCGTAGCCGACCCCGCGCTTCCAGCCGGGGCGGGACGGCCGGGCGAGGGGCTTCCGGATGTCGCGCGCGACGGCGTCGAAGCACTCGGCGAGGGCGCACGTCGTGATCCGGAGCCCCTGCGGCGTCACGTCCCCAGGCCGGTTCGCATTCTTCGTCCGGATCGCGAGCCGGTCCATCCCGAGCGTCTCGGCGAGGTCGTCCATCTGGGACTCGATGGCGAACGTCGCCTCGAGGTTCCCGTAGCCGCGCATCGAGCCCGAGTACGGATTGTTCGTGTAGACGATCACGGAGTCGAAGCGGACGTTCGGGCAGCGGTAGAAGCCCGCCACCGTCGTCAGCATCACGTACGGGGTCGTCGACCCCCAGGAGACGTACGCGCCGTTGTCGATGATCACCCGGGCATCGCGTCCGAGCAGCGTCCCGTCGGCCCGCGCCGCCGTCCGGAGCGTGAAGACGCACGGCTCGCGGGTCGGGCTCGCGAGGAACTCCTCCTCGCGCTCGAAGACGATCTTGACGGGGCGCTGGACGTGGCGCGCGAGGAGCGCCGCGATGATGTCGATGGGATAGAGGTCGAGCCCCCGGCCGAAGTTCCCCCCGACCGGCGGCTGGATCACGCGGATCCGATCGCCGGAGGTCCCGAGCGCGTCGGCGAGGTCCCGCTGGTAGAGAAACGGGATCTGCGTCGTCGACCACATCGTCAGGTTGCCGCGCGGGTCCCAGGAGGCGATCGCCGCCATCGTCCCGAGGCAGGCCGTCGTCACGTACGGGAGCCGGTAGGTGCCCTCCACGACCACGTCCGCCTCCCGGAAGGCCCGCTCCACGTCACCGGCCTCGAACTTGTAGGAGAAGTTCACGAGGTTCCCCGGGAACTGGGGATGGATCTGCGGAGC
Source organism: uncultured bacterium (assembly GCA_964509395.1). Classification (GTDB taxonomy): domain Bacteria; phylum Methylomirabilota; class Methylomirabilia; order Rokubacteriales; family DASRDR01; genus CAZDYT01. Next base: position 5,817 of record CAZDYT010000092.1, on the reverse strand, counting down.
GTCCGGCCGGCGCGCCGCCGCGGGGTCGAACACTGCCGGCAGCTCCTCGTACTCCACTTCGATGAGCCGGCACGCCTCGGCGGCGATCTCCTCCGTCTCGGCGGCCACCGCCGCGACCTCGTCGCGGATGCAGCGGACGACGTCGCGCTTGAGGGCGAGGTGGTCCTTGGCATAGCCGAACGGGTGCTGCTCGACGTTGTCTCCCGTGATCACACCGACGACGCCCGGCAGGGTCTCGGCCCTGGACGTGTCGATCCGCTTGACGCGGGCGTGGGGGACCGGGGTCCGGAGGATCCGCCCCCAGACCATCCCGGGCAATTCGAGGTCAGGCAGGTAGCGGACCGCGCCCGTGACCTTCTCGACGGCGTCGAGCTTGGGGACGCGCTTGCCGATGACCCTGAACGGCTTGGCCGTCTCTGTGCTCACGGCACCAGCATCCCCTCGCCCTATCGTCCCGCCGGCACGGGAGAGGGACCAGGAGCCCCGGCTCCCCTGCCCGCGAGCGTCGGTCGCACCCGCTCGGCCGCGACCTCGACGGCCTTGATGATCTTCGTGTAGCCCGTGCAGCGGCAGAGGTTCCCCTCGAGCCCGGCGCGGATCTCTGCCTCGGTCGGCGCCGGATTCGCCTCGAGGAGGCCGGCCGCGGCCATCACCATGCCGGCAGTGCAGAAGCCGCACTGGGCGCCGCCCTCTTCGAGAAAGCCCTGCTGGACGGGGTGGAGGGCGGGCGGCGCGGCGCCTGACTGGGCCTGCCAGCGCGCGGCGAGGCCTTCGATCGTCGTCACCTCCTGGCCGTCGACGTCGAGCGCCAGCATGATGCACGCGGTGTAGGGCCGGCCATCGACCAGGACGGTGCAGGCGCCGCAGTCGCCGGTATCGCAGGCGAGGTTGCTCCCCGTCAGCTCGAGGTCCTCGCGCAGGAACTGGAGAAGCGTCCGGGATCCCGGGACCTCCCGCTGGATCCGCCGGCCGTTGACGACGAGGTGAACGGGGTACCGATCAGGCATGGGCCACCGGCTCATCCGGGCGTGGGGTCACCCTGCGCGAGGCGCTGGAGGCCGCGGCGCACGAGCACCTCGACCATCTCGCGGCGATACTCGGCGGTGGCCCGGACGTCGCTGATCGGCCGCGCCGCCGCCGTCGAGAGCTCGGCCGCGCGCGCGATGGCCGCCTCGGAGAGCCCCTCGGCCACCAGCACGGCCTCCGCCTCCCGGACGCGGAGCGGGATCGGCGCGACCGCGCAGAGCGCCACGCGTGCGTCGCGGACCCGACCGTCGTCGAGCTCGACCGAGACGGCCGCGCCCGCGATCGCGATGTCCATCGCCCGGCGGACGTCGAGCCGCTCGTAGCGGATGGGCCAGGGCGGCCGCCGCCGCGGGAACTCCACCCAGGTGAGCAGTTCCCCGGCCTCGAGCACCGTCCGGCCGGGGCCGACGAAGAACGCCCCGAGGGGCAGGCGCCGTTCACCGGCGGGCCCGGCGATCCCGACCTCGGCGTCGAGCCCGAGGAGCACCGGCGGCAGGTCGGCCGCCGGCGAGGCGTTGCAGAGGTTTCCACCGACGGTGGCGAGGTTCCGGATCGCGGGCGACCCCATGTAGCGCGCGGCGAACGGGAGGACCGGGTACTCGGCCCGGATGGCGGGATGCTCGATCAGCGCGCTGAGGGTCGCCAGTGCGCCGAGTCGCACCGTCCGGTCGGTCACCTCGATGGCCGCGAGGCCCGGAATCCGCTTGATGTTGACGACCGCGGGCGGGCGCCTTCCGCGCCAGGACTGCCCGAGGTGGACCATCAGGTCCGTGCCCCCGGCGAGGACCGCGGCGCGCGGCTCGTGCCCGAGGATCCGGCACGCCTCCTCGACGCTTGCCGGCCGGTGATACGCGAACTGGGGCCTCACGGGATGACCCCGTCCGCCGCCATGGGAGATTGCGGCACGCTGAGGCCCAGTGCCTTGGCCATCGCTCTTACGTCCCCCGAACAGAAGTCTAGCGCCGTGGCCGATCCCCGCCGCATCGATCATCTCGGGTCTCGACCACGGCCCGAGACCGCTGGACGCTGAAACTTGACTCATTGACCACAGGTCGGGCGCTTCAAGAAGTCTAGCACTCCCGGCCGCGGCGCTACGCGATGATCCCGCGGGCCCGCAACGCCTCGATCCGCGCGGCGGGGTAGCCGAGGAGCCCGCCGAGGACCGCGTCGGTATGCTCGCCGAGCGCCGGCGGCGGGGCCGGACGGAACGGCGGCGCGCCGGCCGGCCTGATCGGGGTGCCGAGCGTCTTCACCGTGCCGAGCTTCGGGTGCTCGAGGTCCAGGACCATCTCGCGCCAAAGCACCTGCGGATCACGCAGGACCTCGTCCACCCGCTGAATCGGCGCCGTCGGGACGCCTTCCCGCTGGAGGCGGCCGAGCCACTCCGCCGTGGTGCGCTCCGGGAAGATCGCTTCCAACACCGGCACCAGCTCCGCCTTCCGCTCGACGCGCTTGGGGTTGGAGTCGAAGCGCGGGTTGGTGGCGAGGTCGGGGCGATCGATCGCCCGGCAAAACCCGCTCCAGAACTTCTCGGCGAAGACGGCCACGACGAGGAAGCCGTCCTGCGTGGCGAAGGCCTGGTAGGGGACGACCGAGGCGTGCCCCGAGCCGACGCGGCCGGGCACCCGCCCGTCCGCCCAGAAGGACTGGGCGACATAGGTGAGCAGCGAGACCTGGCAGTCGAGCAGCGAGAGGTCGATCACGGTCCCTTCACCCGTCCCCGCGCGGCGGAAGAGCGCGCCCGCCACCGCGAGTGCCCCGAACATCCCCCCGGCGAGATCCCCCATCGGCAGGCCCATCCGGACCGGCGGCCGGCCCTCTTCCCCGGTGAGGCTCATCGCGCCCCCCATCGCCTGGAGCGCGAGGTCGAAGGCCGGCCAGTCCCGGTACGGCCCCGCCTGGCCGAAGGCCGAGATGGAGCAGACGATGAGGCGCGGGTTGAGGCCGCGGAGGGTCGAGGGATCGCAGCCCAGGCGCGCCATCACGCCGGGTCGGAAGTTCTCCCAGACCACGTCGGCGACCCGGCAGAGGTCGAAGAAGACCCCGCGGCCTTCCGGGCGCTCGAGGTCGAGGGCGACGCTCTTCTTGTTCCGGTCGATCGCGAGGAAGTAAGCGCTCTCGCCGTCGAGGAACGGCGGGCCCATGGCCCGCATCGGGTCGCCGCCGCCGGGCTCCTCGACCTTGATGACCTCGGCGCCCAGGTCGGCGAGGAGCATCGAGCCGTAGGGGCCCGCCAGCATGCGCGAGAGGTCGAGGACGCGGACGCCGTCGAAGAGCATCTATCGGGGCTTCAGGAGGACCTCGAGGAGCCGCAGCTTCCCGGAGCTCACGTTCTTCGTGTAGTGCGTGATGCCGCCGCGCTCCCAGTAGACCTCGCCGGCCTTCGCCGTCCAGCGCCGGCCGTCGGCTTCCTGGAAGAGGATCTCCCCCTCGAGGACGTAGCGGGCGCCGGGTACGTCGTGGCTGTGCACACCGGGCGAGGCGCCGGACGAGAAGGTGACCTCGTCGACCTGGACCACCTCGTTCTCGAACAGGTGGCGTCGGGTGATCTCCCCCTCGCGCTTGAGCTGCGGGCTCCAGCCACTCACGTCACAGTCGTCGGGCCAGGACGTCGTAGGACGGCCGCCCCGCCCGGTACCCGACGCCGTCCCCGTCGTAGAGGTCCGTCATCGCCAGCACCTCGAAGCCGGCCTGGCGGAGGAGCCGTGCCATCTCCTCGGGCGTGTAGAGACGCAGGACGTGGTGCTCGTGCGCGACGTGATCCGGGGCCGTCAGCGTGAGCTCCACGGAGAGGAGGCGCTGCGCCTCGTCGAACCGCCCGCGGCTGTCGGCGGTGATCCGCGCCGCCCCGACCTGGCGCGAGTTCCGGAACGTGTAGCGGCCGCGCCCGGCCGGTGTGATGAAGTCGAAGAGGAACAGGCCGCCGCGGCGCGTCCGCAGCGCCAGGCACTCGAGAAAGCCCTCGAGGCCGCCCGGCTGAGCCCCCACGTACCCCACGACGTCGTCCACCGCCGTGGCGAGGTCGAACGCGCCGTTCGGGCGCAGGCAGTCGATCGTGCCGCAGACGCGGCGCAGGCGTCCCTGCGTGCCGGCGAGCCGCGCCCTGACGAGCATCTCGATGAGGAGATCCACACAGACGGTCCGGAAGCCTGCGCGCGTCCAGTAGCGACTGTAGCGGCAGGTGCCCGCGCCGACATCCAGGTGCCAGCCGCCGCGCACGCCGGCCGCCGCAACCAGCCCCCGCGCGCGCTCGAACCAGCCGCGGATCCCGCTGGGCTCGAAGAGACGCGCGAAGTACGGCGCCAGCGAGGCATACGGCATCCCGGCTGGCGCGTCTCGCCCGCCGGGGGGAACCCCGGCCATGCCGGCAACGACCTGAGGATCGGAGGCCATGTCAGAAGACCAGGGGTTCCTTGTGCTCCCCCCAGACCTCCCGCAGCACGCCCGCCATCTCGCCGAGGGTCGCGTAGGCCCGCACCGCTTCGAGGATCGGCGGCATCAGGTTGTCGGGGCCCCGCGCCGCGTCGCGAAGCCGGGCCAAGGCGCGCTCGACGGCCGCCTGGTCGCGCTCGCGGCGGAGCCGCCGGAGCTTCGCGAGCTGGGCCTCCGAGACCTTGGGGTCGAAGGCGTAGAGCTCGAGGGTCTGCGAAGCCTCGCGTTCGGCGTCCGGCGCCACGTGGCGATTGACCGCCACCTTCGGGTACTCGCCGGAGAGCAGCTCTCGCTCGAAGCGGTACGCCTGCCGCGCGACCTCGGCCTGAATGGCTCCCGACTTCACCGCCTCGACGACGCCGCCGAGCCGGGCGACCTTGGCCATCTCCTCCCCGATCTTCGCCTCCATCTCGTTGGTGAGGGCTTCGACGAAGTAGGAGCCGGCGAGCGGATCCACGGTGTCCGCGACCCCCGTCTCCTCGGCGCAGATCTGCATGGTCCGGAGCGCGATGAGCTGGGCCTTCGGCGACGGGATCGTGTACGCCTCGTCGTAGGTGGGGAGCGCCATCGTCTGCGCCCCGGAGAGCGCCGCCGCGAGCGCGTAGTAGGCGCCGCGGACGATGTTGTTCTCGGGCTCCTGGACGGTGAACCCCGAGCCGCCGCCCCCGATGAGCGACCGGAACATCATCGACTTCGGGTCTCGCGCCCCGAACCGCTCCTTCATCATGCGGGCGTAGAGCCGCCGCCCCGCGCGGAACTTCGCGACCTCTTCGAACAGGCGCCCCCAGCAGGTGAAGTTGAAGGACAGCCGCGGCGCGAACGCGTCCACGCCGAGGCCGCGCTTGAGGAGGAGCTCCGTATACGCGGCCGCGATCGCGAGCCCGTACGCCATCTCCTGCGCGGGCGTGCAGCCGGCCTCGCGGATGTGGTAGCCGCAGACCGAAATGGGGTTCACCTTCGGCGCATGCCGGGCGCAGAACTCGGCGATGTCGCAGACGAGCCGGAGCGATGGGTCCACGGGATAGACCCAGGTCCCTCGGGCGATGAACTCCTTGAGGATGTCGTTCTGCGGCGTCGTGATGATTCTGTCCCAGGCGACCCCCTGCTTCTCGGCGACCACGAAGAACATCGCCTGGATGAAGGCCGCCATCGAGTTGATCGTGAAGGAGATCGACACCCGGTCGGCCGGGATGCCCTCGAAGGCCTCCTCCATGTCGAGGAGCGAGTCCACGGCCATCCCGACGCGGCCCACTTCGCCCTCGGCCCGCGGGTCCTCGGAGTCGAGCCCGAGCTGGGTCGGCAGATCGAAGGCGACGTTGAGCGCGTCCTGGCCGTGCGCCATCAGGTACTTGAAGCGGG